>JAJRVV010000112.1 GCA_024277135.1 Chloroflexota bacterium
CTTCGCGGCCGGCCAGCGGGGGCTGTACTCTCCCTGGCTACCGCAAACGCTCAGGATTTGCTGTCCTAACGCTGTATCAAGACCAGGGAAGCGATTCCGAGCTTGCCGGGCTATGCCCCGGCCCATCACCAACACCCCATTTCGTTTTATTGTCGCGTTAGTTGTAAGTACGAAGAGATCGGCATCGTCGTAGGCTGACCACATATTTCCGGTTCGAAAAATTGGCATCTGACTTACTCCTTTAGCAGAGAGATGGCGGCGTGCAGCCAGGCCGTTTATTTATCTTCTCTCACGCCCCACCAGGCAATAAGCATTGAGGGAACGATGATGAGGATTGACCAAATCAGGAAGGGGATGATCATGGTGGCTCCTTCTGGTGAAAGATTTACCCAGGACAAAGCAACCGCCCGCTGTGAGCGGTTGCCTATCCTGGAATTGGAGGAGATTCATCCAATCCGCGCGGTTACGCGCTAAATAACTGGCCTGCTAACGGCCGTTTTCACCCCACGCCCTCATAGGCACGGTTGTCGTTTCCTGAGAGACCGGCACACGGGTCTACGAACAACTAACTTGTCATTCCTGCGAAGGCAGGAATCTATGTTGGTGGATTCCCGCCTGCGCGGGAAAGACAATCTCTGACAGGTTGTTCATGCACCCCCGGCACACCGCTTGCTTGCCCATCATCAATCCCCCCTCTATACTCTGCTTGCTTGACACGGCTTTCAGGAGTCACCTATGTCCCAACCTATCGGTATTGATGTCACCGGCAACATCCTGGCCCGGATGGACGGTATCGCCACGCTCTTTATGAACGGTATCCTGGATATGGATGAACCAGCGGATGAGGATGAACAGATCCTTACCGGCGCTGTCTTGGAGGCAATCAGCCAATACCAGGCCGGCCAGGGGCGTGGTTTTCTTCTTTGCGACCGCATGGGGCCGCTGCAAGCCTGGTACATTCCCCAGACAGACCGGGAAACGGCCGTGACCCGCGTCCGGCGCGATACCCGCCGCCGGCTGGAGACGATGCTGGCGGCCTATGACCCGGACACCGAAGCCGTGGTGGTGACCACTACCCTGGAACGCATTCACCTGTGGCACATCAATCTAGTGGGGGTGGTATTTGATGAGGCCAACCATAAACGCATTCCCATCCGGCTGCCGCCGCCGGTGAAATTGCCGCCAGAGGTACATTTTGAAAAACTGACCCAGCCGGACGGCACGGTGGCCTACACCTTTACCCACGACCACTGGGGGTTGCTGGGGCGCGTCGTTGTCAGCGGCCATGGCGCCGGGCATATCAAATACGGCGTGCATCCGGCGCCGGACTCGTTGAGCCACCCCCATTACCGGCGCAAGCAGCAGTTGTTTGAAACCCTGGCGAAAGAATTAGAGCAAAAGTTTTTTGCCGCCCTGGGACAGGCGCCGCTGCCCAATGACGGCCGTCCCGGGACGGCCCAGACGGTGGGCCTGGCCAAGCTGTACGCCGCCTTCATGAACATTCCTAACGATTTTGAGATGGCCCAGTTTGTGCAACGGCTGTCGGCCGGGGAACTGGATAAGCTGGTGGAGGTGGTTGAGGAAGCCTTGCCCTATGCCCGTGGTACTGACGCTACCGGCATCCGGGAGCGGTTGGCGACCTTGCAACAATTGCGCCAAGGGCCGGCAACTGTCAGCCCGGTTGTCCAGGCTCTTTACAACTATCTGCAACTGGACACGGAGGCGGAAGGACGCGCCTTTTTGCTGGCCCAGGCCGACCTCTTGCTCACAGACGAGGCTGAAGAAGCTATGGCCGAGTTCTGGGGACACGAGCCGGAGTCCCAGGCGCACGTCGAACGTTTCCGGGACTTACTACAGCGAGTACGGCGAGAAGTTAAAACCGACTGATGCGACATTTCTGGCTAACTGTATCGCCTGGCGTAAGCCGGCAGGGTGGGGGGTGAACTCACTCCTTTGGTTTCCGTTTCCGGCTTTTCTTTTTGCGCCTTCGCCTTTTGCCGGCGCCTTCGGGCAGAATGAGCTCGTAGGCTGCGCCGTATTCGGCAATAACTTTTTCGCGCAGCGTTTCATAATCCTTGGGGTCGTAGTGAAAAAAGGCCGTGGCCGAATAATCCCAGGCCCGCTCCCGGAGCATGTCTCGATCCAGCTTGGCCGCACACTCCGCGCATAATCCCGTATCATCCAACGGCCGGATTAAATCGCAGCCGGCGCATTCGTTTATCAAGTCCAATGGGTCGTGCATCCAGTTACCTTACCAGTCATCCGTTACGGATGCCAGCCTGCCATTACTCGGAAACACCGTCTCGATGCGACAAAATGACCGTGCTGCCGGCGTGGATGAATAGCGAGCGACCTTTTCATTCCACGAGCCCCGCCAGATCTACCGGGATTGAGCGGCCGAGTACCCAGGCCACGTCGTGATTGCGGCCGGCCACCTCTATAAACTTCTCCCAGTTATGGACAACCAGGACAAAGGCGTCGGTCACAGTCCGCAGGTTCGTACACAGCCACAGCAGCGCTTCGGGGTGCAGTCGTTCGGCGTTATCAATGAAGATGAGAGTGTACGGCCGTTCCGCCACCAGCCGCCGCGCCCACTCATCGGTAAACTCGCCGCGCCGCAGCGGGCGGCCGATGATATAGCCAAGCAAAGCCCGCCGTCGAATTTCCGGCCCCCTGGCGGGCAGTTCAATCAGGAGGGGGTTTTCACCGGTTTCGGCCTGAATGCGGGCCACAACGCGCCGCGCCGTGGTCTGGTCTCCCGGCGCCAGTTGGGCCAGGCCATAGCCACCCTCGGCGGCCGGCCTATCTGTCTTCAGGCGGTGGAGCAGCCGCTTCAGGTCCTCTTGAACC
>JAJRVV010000009.1 GCA_024277135.1 Chloroflexota bacterium
AAGAGGAACACCCTGATTACTTTTTGTTTCCAGGGGAGCTGCGGGCCGCTTTTGCCGATTGGCGCATCCTCCATTGGCAGGAATTGGATGAGGATAAATGCGGCCGGGGGCGCGGCCGTTCCCCCAAAATCACCGCGCAACTCATCGCCCGCAAGCGGTAACTGCGGTGATGATGCAGACATCTGATTTCCTGCCAATTATGAGGCTGGCGCGTTCGACAACGAGAAATCGGATGTCTTGTTACCAGCCGTTTTATACGAGAACGGCCGCGTCTTCGTAAATCGTGGCCTTGATTTGTAAGGAATCGCGTCGCGTCGTCGCATCCGTTTCCAGCAAAGAGGCGATTTTGTCGCAGCCATACATCACGGTGGAATGATCCCGGTGGCCCAGTTTTGCCCCGATTTGGGGTAAAGAGGCGTCCGTTTCTGAACGGGATAAAAACATCGCCATTTGCCGCGGGAAGGCAATGATGCGTTTGCGGCTGTTGCTGGTCAAATCATCCCGGCTGACATTGTAATAATCACAAACCGCGTCAATCACCCGGTCAATGGTGGGCGATTGTGGCTGGCGCAGTAGATCGGCCAATGCCATACTGATCAGGTTGGCGTCTATCGGATGGGCGGATAGCTGGGCATACGCCATCACCTTGTTCAACGCCCCTTCCAGTTCGCGGATGTTGTTGCGCACCCGTTGCGCGATCAACTCAATCACTTCATCAGGAACCGAGATGCCGCTCCGTTCCGCCTTTGCCTGGAGAATCGCTTTGCGCGTTTCCACATCGGGCATTTGAATATCGGCCATCAACCCCCACTCGAAACGAGACTTGAGTCGTTCTTCCAACAAGACCATCGCTTTGGGCGGACGGTCGCTGGAAATAACCACCTGTTTGCCCTGGCTGTGTAATTCATTGAAGGTGTGAAAAAGTTCTTCCTGGGTGCTTTCTTTGCCGGCGATAAATTGAATATCATCAATCATCAACACGTCGGGCGTGCGGTATTGCTCGCGGAAATCGGCCATTCTTTTGGTGCGGATGGATTGCACCAGGTCGTTGGTGAAGGTTTCGGAGGTGATGTAGCAGACATGATAGCCGCTTTGCAGGCATTTGTGGCCGATGGCTTTGAGGAGATGGGTTTTGCCCAACCCGACGCCGCCGTAAATGAAAAGGGGGTTGTAGGCGCTGCCGGGGTTTTCGGCGACGGAGAGGGCGGCGGCGTGGGCCAGCCGGTTGCTGGAGCCGACGATGAAGCTGGCGAAGGTGAAGTTATGGGTGAAGGATCGGTTGGGGGAGACGGTCGCTACGGGATTACGGCCGTTAGGATACTTGGCAGCGGGGATTGAGTTGATCGCGGCGTTGACCTGGGGCGCCGGCGTGACAATTTCATCCGACCAGACCACAAAACGAATGCGAACCGACCGGCCGGCGATAGCCGCCAGCGTGCGCAAAATCGTCTCCTTCAGCCGGTTTTCCAACCAATCCTTGGCATAATCATTACGCACGCCAATGACATATTCTTCTTCCGTGTTGGACAGGAGGCGCGTATCTTTCAACCAGGTGTTGAAAGTTGCCTTTGTCATTTGTAATTGCAGTTCCCCAAGTGTTGCTTTCCAGTAAGATTCAGCCGACATAATCCTTCCCCTGAAGATAAGACCAGTTTGCTTGCAGGCAGGCAGAATCGCCCGTCCTGGGTAAAAAGTTATATTGAATGGGGGTGGGGGTCTGATACTGCCAAGCCCCTAAAAATTGACAGTTACCCTGAGCGCCTTGCAACCCGCACTGTTTGTTGGCGACCAAAGCGCGATGATGAATGTGTGATGTTGGGTATCAACGGTGTAAACATTCTAACAAAGGCAAGATGATAGCGCAATGGAAAACCAGGGAATTTCCCTTAAAAGGTTTAATTCTTTTAGATAGGCCTAACCTTAAAAAAAACAAAACTTTAAGGTTGAGGCTTGACACAGTAAATAGGGAGTATTTTGCCCAAAAACCGACCAGCGCCCCCATATATGCCGGTAAAACAAGGGGAAAACAGGGGCGTGAAAAAGGCGTGATGTGGCCGTCCAGACATATCGGCCTCAATTTTTAGCTAAGCCAGCGCACGCTTTGGTATCACTCTTTTTTGAAGAGAATGATCGCCTCCTGGGGGATGGTCAACTGCCATTCCCGATCGTGCGCCACTTGCAAACGTTCGTAAACATAAGCCGGCACCACGATTTCCAAATCATGCGGCCCGCGCCGGAATCGCTGGGGATGATCTAATTGAAAGAACAGGGTGTAGTAAAACCCGTCGCTCATTTCTTCGATGATGCGCCCTTGTACCTGATTGGGTCTGGGGATGGTTGGCCGATCTTTGCGGATGAGGAAAATGCGTTCGGCGCGGATGACGACGGAAACGGGCTGCGCTGGCGCCACGGCCGTGACGCCAGCTTCCAGGGTGATGTTGCCGATTTTGATGAGGCTGTTATTTGCTTGCCGGCTGACCACTATGCCGTCAAAGAAGTTGCTGTGGCCGGTCATGCGGGCTACTTCCAGATTGGCTGGTTGATGTATGATGGTTGAAGGCGATCCGCTTTGCAGCAGACGGCCGTTCGCCATCACCGCTATCCGATCCGCCAGCAGGTAAGCCTCCGCCAAATCGTGTGTGACAAACAGCGCCGGCAGTTGCAGTTCGTTTTGAATGCGCAGCACATCGCGGCGCAGGCGGATGCGGGTGGGGGCGTCCAGCGCAGAAAACGGCTCATCCAGCAGCAGCAGGCGCGGCTTGATGACGATGGCGCGGGCCAGCGCTACCCGCTGCTGTTGGCCGCCGCTGAGTTCGCCCGGTTTTAGCGTTTCGCACCCGGACAAGCCGACCAGGGACAGGGCTTGTTGCACCGTTTCCGCTTTCTCCTGGCGGCGCATTTGCTTCAGGCCGAAGGCGATGTTTTCGGCGACGGTGAGGTGGGGGAAAAGCAGGTAATCCTGCATGACGTAGCCGACTCGCCGCTGTTGGGGCGGCAGATTGATCTGATTTTCCCGGTCGAAGAAGAGACGGCCGTTCACCGCAATACGGCCGTCATCCGGCGTTGCCAGCCCGGCGACACAGGCCAGCGTCATGCTTTTGCCGGAACCGGACGGGCCAAACAGAACCGTCATCCCCGGCGGCACATCCAGGTTTACATCCAGCGTGAAATCACGCAGTTGCTTATGAAAGGCAAGTTCAATCATCAACCCAACTTTAGTCACTTCCCAACTTTAGTCACTCTCTTCCGCGTCACCCCCTGGGCGATAATCAGCATGAGTACAGCGACGGCCGTCATCACCAGCACCATCCGGTTCGCCTCCGCCTGTTTGTTGGCCTGGATGAGATCGTAGATGAGCAGGGACATCGTCTGCGTGCGGCCGGGGATGTTGCCCGCCACCATCAGCGTGGCGCCAAAATCGCCCAGGGCGCGGGCGAAGGTGAGCGCCACGCCGGCCAGGACGCCAGGCCAGGCCAGCGGCAGGGTGACGCGGCCAAAGATGTACCAGTTGGAACGGCCCAATGTGCGCGCCATCGCTTCCAGCCGGGGGTCCACCGCTTCAAAGCCGGCGCGGGCCGTTTGCGCCATGAGGGGGAAGGCGGCCACGGCCGCGGCCACAGCCGCCCCGCGCCAGGTGAAGATGAGCGGCATGTTGTTGGCGGCCAACCATCGGCCCACCACGCTCTGGTTGCCCAACAGCGCCAGCAAATAGTAGCCCAGCACCGTCGGCGGCAAGACCAACGGCAGGGAGGCGAGGCTGCTGATCAGCTCTTTGCCGGGAAATTGGCGCCGGGCCAGCGCCCAGGCCAGCGGAATGCCGGTGAGGCAGGCCAGCCCGGTGGCGACGATGGCCACGCGCAGGGAGAGGAGGAGGGGGGAGAAGGAGGTAATGGTCAATTGTTAATTGTCAATTGTTAATTGTTATGAATTCGTATTGTTCCATGATAGCACGGCCGTCTGCGCTGGTCACAAAATCGGCGAAAGCGCGGGCGTCATCGGGGTGGGGGGCGTTTTGGGGGATGGCCAGGGCTTGATTGAGCGGGACATGAGTGTCGGGGGGCACGGCCGTGTATGTCACTTCCGGCACGTCGGCGATGGACAGGGCGATGAGGCCGGCCTGGGCGTCCCCGGTTTGTACAAATTGGAGCGCCTGACGCACGTTTTCGGCGTATACGATTTTGGGCTGGAGCGTTTGCCACAGGTTGGCGTTTTGCAAGGCTTGCTGGGCGGCACGGCCGTAGGGGGCGTGTTCCGGGTTGGCGATGGCGATCTGGCGAATATCTTCGGCCAGCAAATCATCCAGCGTGACGGCCGTCACCCCCGCTGCCCGATTAACGACCAACACCAGCCTGCCTTGCGCATAGATCCGTTTGCTGTTGGGGAGGATCAAGCCTTGCGCTGCCAGTCGCTCTATGAATTCCTCGTCCGCTGCCGCAAACAAGTCGAAGGGGGCGCCGTTTTCGATTTGGGTGGCGAGATTACCGCTGGAACTGAAGCTGAAGGTGACGGCCGTGCTCGTTTGCGCCTCAAATTGGCGGCCCATTTCGGTGAAAGCGAACTGCAAATTGGCGGCGGCGGCGACGAGAAGGGTGTTGTCTGGGGGAGAGACGGCCGTTTCCGATTCACCACACCCTGTCAAAAACATGATGATGAACGTGAGAACGAGAACGAGAGAAGGGGGGACTGTTTTCATGGTTTTGAAGAGTGGCGCTCTCGAAGTCTAGAAAAAGACGCGGGCGCTGGCCACTTGTGGTTTATCGCGCTATGACGAGTCCATCAAGCCGTTCGCTAACGCAAACTGCACCAACGCCGCCCGGCTGCGCAAGCCCAGTTTATCTAATCCCCGTGCCCGATACGTTTCCACGGTTTTGATGCTCAAGGAAAGTTTTTCGGCGATTTCCCGGCCCGTGTGCCCCAACGCCACCAATTGCAGCACCTCCTGTTCCCGTTCGCTGAGCGTGGCCCATTGGTCTTTGGGCGCATCCTGCGGGCGACTGGAGATGACTTCATCAAGCAGCGCCCGCGTCATTGAAGGATGAACATACACATCGCCGCGATTGACGGCCTGGATAGCGGTCAGCAATTCCACGTCGGCCGCTTTTTTCAGCACATAACCGGCGGCGCCGGCCTTTAACGCCCGGCGCAAATAACTCTCGTCATCGTGCATGGTCAGGATGAGCACGCGGGCGTCCGGCACTTTTTGGCGCAGAAGGGGCAGAACATCCAGGCCGCCCAGGAGAGGCATACTGACATCGAGCAAAATGATGTCGGGATGGGTGATTTCGGCCAGGGGCACAACGGCCGCGCCATCGGCGGCTTCGCCCACCACTTTCATATCGGGGCGGTCTTCGAGGAGCAGCCGCAAACCAGCACGCAAAACGGCATGGTCATCGGCCAGGAGGATGCGAATGGGTGTCATCATATTGGGATTTCTACCAGAATGGTGACGCCGTGACCAGGTTCCGATTCAATGATGACGCTGCCGTTCAACAATTCGGCCCGTTCGCGGATGCCATACAAACCCAGCCGCTCTTTGCCCGATGTTTTGCCGCTGTCAAAGCCGATGCCGTCGTCTTCGATGATGGCGCGCACACGGCCGTGACGCCGTTCGATCATGATGCTGGCCGTTTTTGCCTGGGCGTGGCGGGCGATATTCGTCAACCCTTCCTGCACAATGCGGTAAAGCGCCGTCTCGGTGGTGGATGGCAGGCGGGCATTGTCCAGACCAATCATTGCCAAGTCTATTTCCAGAGGATAGCGTTTACGACAGTCGTTCACATACCGTTGCAAAGCCGCCGCCAGCCCCATGTCGTCCAGAGCGCTGGGGCGCAGTTCAACCGACAAGTTGTGGACATCATTCAATGTTCGGCTGACCAGCTGGCGCAGATCGTCGAATTGAGGTTTCAGTTCTGGAACCGGGCATTGCTGGTTCATCTTGTGCAGATGCATCATGAGGGAGGTGAGGGCTTGTCCGGTTTCATCGTGCAGTTCGCGAGCGATCCGCTTTCGTTCTTCCTCCTGAGCGGTGATCACCTTTTCTAGCAGTTGGCTGCGCAGCTCTTCCCGCTCGATGTGTTGGGCCTCGGCCCGGGCCAGGTCGGCGGTCATGACATTGAAGGCTTTGGCCAGTTCTCCGATTTCGTCGCCGGCCCAGGGCTGTACCCATTGGTTGAAATCTCCCTGACCGACGGCTTGCGCCGCCTGTTTCAGGTCAAGGATGGGGCGGGTGACGACCCAGGTGAGGAAGGCGGCGGCCAGAATGCCGACGGTGGAGACAATGCCGATAGTGATGAGCATCTGGTTGGTGAGCCGGCTGACGACTGTATGCACGCTGTTTTCGGAAAAGCCGATCCGGGCGATACCGGCTCGACCCTCGAAAATGGGCACGGCCGTATCCCATATTTGCCCTTCGTCACTGTCTAGAGTGACGGTGGCGTGGTGACCGTCGGCAGCGACGCGGTTGGCAGTCAGCAGATCCAGCGGAAAGCCTTCGCCAAAAGTATGAACGATCACTTCGCCATTGGTGTCCACCAAAAATGCGTAGCGGACATCGGGATTATTCACCAGCGTCTCGTTCAGGAGTTGGTGTAGATCATACAGATCATTGATGAGAATGAGATCAGTGGCCCGCGCCGCCAGATCGCGGGCCGCAGAGACGCTTTGTTCCTGCAAGCGCGCGGCGAGGGCGTTGTGCAAAGTTTCTCGTACCTGGATGGTGATCCCCACGCCTAGCAGAATGACCAACCCCAGGACAATGCCCAGGATTTTGGTGCGCACGCTGACCGCCCCGGCTAATGACCAGAAATAATCGAACAGAGCCGATTGCTGCTCTTTAGGGCGTGTGGTTGCTTGGGGAAGGGTAGCCATCACTGTTTGGGGTTACGGCTGACTTGTGCTTCTAGGTTGCGTACGGAATCGTAAATGCTGTCTTCTACCAGGACAAATTGATCAATGCCAGCCAGTTGTAGGGTAGCCCTGCCGCCTGGGTCGTTGTCTATTTCCAGCAAGATTTGTTGTAGTTCGGTCCGCAGTTGGGGGCGGACATGGGGGCTGACAACGACGGGCGGGATGCCAAACGGCGGTGATTGATGAATCACTTTGACTTTCTCGGCTAAATCGGGTTGGCGTTTGATGGCGTAATTGTAAACCAGGCTGTCTACAGCAGCGCCATCAGCCATTTTTCCAGCTACGGCGCGAATGGCGTCGTCATGACTGTAGGTGAAGAATGTCTGGGAAAAAAAGGTTTCTGGCGTCTCGCCCAACTCGTTCACCAGGAACACTGGGTAATTGCGGCCGGTGTTGGAGATGGGATCAGTGAAGGCAAAGACTTTTCCTTTCAGGTCGGCCATGCTTTGGGCCGGGCTGTCGGCGGGAACGATGAGGAGGGAGTGGTAAGTAGTTTCCCCCTCAACTTGAGGCGCTACTAACAATTGCATGTCGAACTCTCGCTTGCCCATGACATAAGCGCTGGTGCAGACGAACGCTATATCCACTTCCCCTTGTTCGATCAAGTCATTGATTTCGGCATAAGTGCGCCGCTGAATCAGCTCGACGGGGCGGTTGGTTTTCTGGCTCAGGTAATCGAGGAGTTGGCTGTAGCTATCCACGTTGCCTTTGGGCGAGATGACGGCGGCGATGGCGACGCGCAGGGGCATGACGCCGGTGGCGGCGGCTTTCGGCAGCGGTTCCAGGTGATTGAGGTTGATTTTTTGAGCGGCGGCAGGTTCTGTTTTGCAGCTTATCAGGCTGACGGCCGTCAATACCAGGAGCAGGAGCGTGATGATGTGCCGTTTCATTCATACCTCCGATACCCTCAACCGTTGAGGATGTCGTTGACCCAGGTGTAGGCGGCAATTTGAAAATTATACGCCATTGTAGCAGAGAGACGGCGTTTTAAGCAGGTGGCGAATGTCACGTTTTTCATCGTAATAACTGTCACCTGAGCAGGGACGGCAGAGGATGCGGCCGCCGCGCATAATCTCTCGTTCATTCATGATTTCCTCGCCGCACAATTCGCAGATCGCTTTACGGCCGGGACGGCTGATAATTTGCTCGATGGGTGTGTGCAGGGTGACGGGCTGGACGGCCAATAAATCGAGGTCGGGGATGCGCTGGTAGCCCAACAGCATCGCTTGCCACTTGTTACCGGCTTCGGGCGCGTATTCCAGAGCCAGTTGGCGGATGTGGAGGCGGGGGACGATGCGCGCGGCCGTGCCGGTTTGGGTGTCTATAAACGTAGCCGCCAATTTGCCGTAATCTTCCACCCGCAGCGTGCGCCGGCCAATCCAGCAGTTGACGGCGTAGGCAATGCCGTCAGCGCCGCAGCCATCTGTTTCCGCGATGGTAAACAATCGCTTGCAATCATGCGCCTGGGGCAGTTCCAGGGCCAGGACTTTGCCCGCCATCAACCCCATGCGGGCGCCGAGAACCTGGCGTGGGCATAAGTGGCGGTGGTGTTTGGTAGATTTTTCCAGAATTTGTTTGAGTTTTTCTTCGTTCATCAAATGCCTCGATATTGGCGTTTGTCCGTTGGACTATGGTTTCAGGAATGACGGCCGTTCGCGCGCGCGGCAAACGAAACATTTTTCATGGATAGAGGCGGCGGAGAGGGCGGCTTGACAGTCGGGACATTTTTTCAAGTTACCCAGCGCCAACCGCCGGGGAGTGGTCGAAATCAAATTGTCCAGTGTGATGGTTCTGCTGAAAGTGACGGCCGTTTCCGGACAAATCATAGCACAAATTCCGCAGCCTATGCAGGAGCCGGCAATGAACAATAAGCCAAATATCTCTTCATCCGCCAGGAATTGCAGCGCACCGGTGGGGCAAGTGCGGCCGCACAAATTGCAGGCGGAACACAACTGGTCATCCACCTGCACCTGCGCCACCCCCAATCCCGCCAGCGGGATTTGCTCCGGCGCTGGCTTCAAGGAGGCCAATATCGGCAGCAAGCGTTGTCGGTCGCGTGGGATGTAGGTGGCTTTGACGGCCGTTCCCAACCTTTCCAACCCCAATGCCTTACGAAAAAAAGCCCGGCGTGGATGGGACGCTTCCACCCGAATCGCTGGTTGAAGCTGGGGAGGCGGTGCGTCATCCGCTAAATCTTGGCTGGTCAAAAAGATGGCCGGGGGTCGGCCAAAAGCCGTCAACCAGCCATTTGCTTCCGCTGCAGAGCTTATGATTTGTTCATGGGCATGACTAATAGGGCAGGCGGCGCAGGCCGCATCATTCAGCCAGAGTTGCCCGGCGCCCTGGTCAGACATCTCCAATAAGTGTGAAGGCCCCAACGCGCCCAGGCAGCGCGGCGCGATCAGCCGGTTGACCTGGGTAAGCTGGCTGGGAAACGTCCCTTTTTTCTCCTGCGCCAGCGGGCAGGCCAATTCCCAAATGTCCTGGTGAGGGCGGTTAATGCGTTGCAGCAGATAAGCCTCTGGCGGCGACGCTTCTACAAACACCTCGGTGGGGCAGGCGCGCAAGCAAACGCCGCACAGTACGCAAGCCTCGCTCACGCGCACATTGCCATCGGCCAACGTGATCGCCGCCACTGGACAGCCATCGGCGCAGCGGGAACAGTTGGCATTCCGATGCCAGCCGTTCAGGCAGCGGTCAGCCCGCAAGGAAAAGCGTTCAACTAGAAAGGGGCGCGCTACGCGCCCCTTTTTAACTTCGCCAGCCTCGGGTGTCTGGTTAATAGGCATCGCAAAATATTCTGAGTTGGGTTCTAAGGGTTCTCTCGTTTTTAACTTTCCTGTTGCGGACGGCATGTTTCGGGAATTGCAATTCCCGAAACACCCAAGTTGAACCCTAAGGTTTTACGGCCGTTTCTCGTTGCTGCTCCCATGAATGATTAAATAAGCTCATGATGACGATGATTGTAATTGAAACAAATCTAACTCATGACGCAAAAAGGTAAATGCCGCCTCAATTACGGCCCCATACAAGTAGACTGGTTTGGCCGCTTTGGCGTTCCGGGCAAATCCAGGGAACCATTTTTTCAAATGTTTGTCCAAAAATTTACCCTGCTGCCGCCGCGCCTGCGCGGTCGCTTCAGCATCCTCTGTTTCCAATGCCTGCACTTCCTGATCGCACAAAAAAGCCATAAACTCCAGTTCAACGGCAATGTGATCCGGCGGCTCTACCGCATCGGGGGACACGGCCAGGCCGGCGGCCGTATATTCCTGTTCCAGATAAGCGACGATGAGGCCGCGGGCCGTGCCTTCCGGGTCCACGTAAACAGACTCATTCGGGATCGCTTTGGGATTCACCGAGAACAGTTGCACATACTCCTCTTCCACGGAAACATTCTCGCCGGCAGGCAGCGCCGCCAAATGGTCTAAGAGCCGCAGCCATGATTCACGAAAAGGGAAAACAGACCATAGATCATCCTCTTTTTGCAATTCCTGGGCGGCCGTCCTCATATTTACCAGCCGCTCAGCGTTGGGGTAGAGGAACAGGGAACCAAAAAGCTGGTAAATCACCTGGCGCGCGCGGGCCAGTTCCAGTTCAGGGAGAGGGAAAGAAGAAAGGGGGAAGGAAATCGTTTCCTTCCTCCCTTTACTATTTAACGAACTCACGCTTTCTCCTTATCGGGCATCAATTCGTAGACAACGGCGGCCAGGAACACAATCATTACGCCCAGGATAAAGATGAGCGGCGCAAAAGGCACACGCGGATTGCTGTAAACCGGGCTGTCCGGCAGGCCCAACGGCGTCGCCAACAAGAAGTAGCTAACGGCCTGGATAGCAAAGCCGGCGATGACTATAATCACCGTCACCCAGGTTCGCTGTGCCGAGCTGGCTCTGATTGTTTCCGGCTCATCGCTGGCTATTGTATCGGAAAGCGGCAGGATGGGAAATGCTTTGATGAACAAGGCATATAGTGTCACACCCAGAGCAAAGAGACCGATGACAACGCCATACTCAACCAACGTAGGGCTGTAGGAGCCGGTGGCATAAGGCAGCAGCGTGCCATGCGTCTGGGAGGGTACGACGATGAGGTAACGCTTGCCGATTGCAGCCAGATTGACCATGAGGCCGCTTAACACAATCAACGGTAAGTTGTAGCTGCTACGGACGTACTGGAAGACCAATAGCGCGAACGGGACAACCAGTAAAGCTACCGTTGTCCAAAACAACACGGCATAGTCGCCGCGGATGAGCGCTTCCGCCAGCCGGGCTTCATCATCGTGGGCCGAGTAGAAGGAAGACAACCACTCGACGACCATGAAGTAGATATAAATGGCTGTCAATACCATCAACAGGTTGCCCAGCCATTTGAACGTCTGCATGCCGATGCGTTCCCGGATTTGTTCCGAGCCGCGCAGCAAGGCGGCGATGATGATGATCATGCCCACGCCGGACAGACTGGCCATGACCACGAAACCGGGCGCTTGCAGGGCGCTGAACCAGCCGGGGCGGCTCACCTGCAAGCCAAAGATCATCCCCAGGGTTGATGTGGCGGTGATGAGCAGGGGAATGATGGCGATAGCCAGCCAGAAAGTGGCGCGATGGTGGCGGGCGCGTTCGGCCGGCGTATCTTTGTAACCAGTTGCCCATTTTTGGCAGAAACCTTGCAGACGGCTTGGTGTCTGGGCCATCGTAGCGGCATCACGACGGCCGTCCAGGAACAGGTACACCAGGCTGGCAAACAAGTAACCGGTGATCACCAGCGTGAACGTGCCGAAGAACGGCGATCCCGGCCGGGCGTAGCGGAGCAGATTGACCAGAGCACGTCCCGGCTGGCCCACATCCGCAATCACGCCAAAAGCGCCGATGATGATAGTCACAACCGTCATCACCTGCGCGATGCGGGCGATGGGCTTCAACGGTTCCAGGTTGAACAACCGGATCAGCACGGCCAGGGTAATCCCGGCAAAGCTCAGCCCCATGAAGTACACGTAGATCACTACGTAAAGCCCCCAGGAGACGCCGGCCATGGTGCCGATGTTACGCAGCCCGGTGACAACTTCGCCGTGTGTCAACTGCTGGGCATAACTGTAGATGCCCAGACCGGTCAGAACCAGTAAAAAGATGATCAGAGAAACCCAGCCGCTACTGAAACGGCCGATACCAAAGGGTGGTTTTTCCAGTCGTTGTGTTGTCATCGTTCTACCCTCACTTTAATCTCTTCAATCTGGCGGGTGTCGGGGCCGGGGGCGTGGCTGCCCAGGTAATAGACGCGCGGTTCCGTACCCGCTTCTTCCAACAGGCGGAAAGATGCTTTTTCCTGCAACATCTTCGATACATCACTGTTGGGATCATCCAGATCGCCAAAGTGGATCGCGCGCGTGGGGCAAACATCGGCGCAAGCCGGTAACAACCCTTTTTCTAAACGGTGGACGCAGAAGGTGCATTTTTCCACGATGCCCTTGTTGTGTCCGCCGCCGGCCGTACGCCGTTCTTCCGGCCCGTAAGCCAGCGCCAGGTCAGGATTGGCGTAAGGCACATTTTCCCCATCCAAGAAATCGATATTTTCCCAATCCAGATACTGATTTTCTGCCGGTTTTTTCCAGTTGAAGTAGTTGACGCCGTAGGGACAGGCCACTTCGCAGTAGCGGCAGCCGATGCAGCGTTCCCAATCGGTGGCGGTGAGGCCATCTGTCCGCTTGAAGCGGGCGCCTACCGGGCACACCTTCACGCACGGCGCGTTGTCGCAGTGCATACAGGGGCGGGGCATAAACCAGACGCGAGAGTTGGGGAATTCCCCTTCTTCAAAACGGAACACATTCATCCAGAAATTAGCCTGGGGGGTGTTGTTTTCTACTTTGCAGGCTACCATGCAAGCGCGGCAGCCGGTGCATTTATCTAAGTCAATAACCATACCATATCTAGCCATGATTTATCTCCTTAAGCCTTTGTCACTTTGACCTTCACCAGGTACGTTTGGTCGGCTGTGTTAGACACATAGCCTTCACCGGTGAAGAATAAGCCGTTGGGCGATGGCCCCTGGCCTTTAATCCAGGAGTGCTTGACGTATTCGCCAAAGTGATGCGGCATGGATACCATATCCGGCCGGATACTTTCGCGGTAAGAGACGAAGACTTTTGTCTTGCGCGTCTCGCCTGTCAGCGCATGGTGCGATTCCACCCAAACTTCATCCCCATCCTCAATACCTCTAGCCAGGGCCGTTTTTGGATTGATTTCCATGAACGGCATAGGCGCTATTTCTACCATCATAGGGATGGGGGTGCGGGATTGCTTGAACTCGATGTATTTGTGGCTGCCTAGGTAGAGATCATACTCTGCCGGCGAAGCATCCAGGGTGAGCGGCCGCCAGGTGGGCAACGCCGTGTAATCCTGCCAGTAAATCTCGTCCACGCCCAGCGCCTGCATCTCTTCCCGGTAGCGCAGCAAGGATTCGCCGTATAACCGGTGCGGGTAGACGCCATTGAAAACCGGGTCAGCGCCGTAGCCGTAATACTTCTTGGCCGAAACCGGCCCTTTGATGTAGGTTCCGTTATTTTCGAAGTATTCGATGCCGCCTTCAATGCCTTGCGCTTTGGACCAGGTGTCGAAGATGTCCCGCACCACTGGTTTCTCGTCCAGAGGTAAAGCGAACTCGTCTTCTAACTTGAGCGCCTTGTTCAGATGATCCAGGTAGCCATCCTCGCCATAGAGGAGACCTGCCTTTTCGGTCAAATCCAGGTAGATGTCAATGTCGCCCCGGCTTTGGCCCATCGGTTCCATGGGGGGCACGCGCATGGCGACGGCGTTGGTGTACTGGTCGGTGGCGCTCAACGGCCCTTCGTATTTCTCCATCGTTGCCGCCGGTAAGACGACGTCGGCAAAGAGATCGGCCGTCAGCGACAGCCAGGGGTCAATGGCGGCCACAAACTTAAGCTTGCTGTAGGCTTTGATAAAAGCGTCTCGGTCGGGGAAAGAACCCAGCGGATTGACGTGGTGCAGGATCATGACTTCGGGCACGTAGTCCACGCCGTACTTCTCCGGATCCATCATTACTTTGGCGGCGATGCCGGGCAGGGAGCTGTTGATGGGGTAGAATTTGCTGTTCTTCAGGTAGATGTTGGTCTCTTCTTTGATGGAGATATTGTCCAACTTCTTCCAATTCTTGTATTCCTTCCAGGTGAAGTCGGTGAATTGGCCGCCAACGGCGCCAACGGCGCCCAGCAACATGGTGACCATGGTCATGGCTCGCAGCGCCTGGAAACCGAGTTCCTGCTGCGCCATGTGGTAAGCCATGATAGCGACGGGACGGTAGGGTAGAGTCATGCCGTCTACTTCGATGGAGCTGCCGATCATGGCGTTTTCGCCCAGTTCGCGGGCGACTTTGCGAATGGCGTCTGCTTCCAACCCGCAGATTTCGGCGGCCCATTCGGGGGTGGCGTCGGCGACGTGTGCTTTGAAAATGGTGAAGGAGGTCTTGACGTTGACGCCGTCTATGGTGAATTCGCCTTCTATGGCCGGTTCAATGCCTTCGGTGTCGTGGGGCACGGCCGTGCCGCTTGCCTCATCCCACACCAGCGGCTTGCCTTTCTCTTCGTCGCCTTCGGGTTCGGCGCGCAGGAAGTAGCCATCTTCTTTAACCAGGAAGGGGGAGTTGGTGTACTTTTTCATGTACGGCCAATCCACTGTGCCTTGTTCGATGATGGCGCGGCAAAGCGCCAGGGCTAATGCCAGGTCAGTGCCGGGCCGGACGGGCAGCCATTCATCGGCGAAGTGGGCGGCGCTGCGCAGGCGGGGATCAATGGACACGACCTTGATACCCCGTTCTTTCGCTTTGACAAGCTGCTGCGGCCAGGTGAGCCAGCAGAACTTGTTGCCGCCGGCGTTGGTGATATTCCAACCCCAGGACAATAGATACCGGGTGTGGCGGAAATCAGGGTGCATAACGCCGTGCATGCCGATGGTGTACTCCATCGCCCGATAACCCGCATCTGAACAATATCCGCCGTGCCCCATCTTGGTGGCGCCAGTAGATTTGACAAAGGCGGTGTCATAGAATTTTTTGGCTTTGCTGCGCCCTTTTTGCCAGATGAGGAGCCGGGGGTCCCGTTCCCGCACCTCGTTCATTTTTTCGGCGACTAATTCCAGGGCCTCGTCCCAGGAAATCTGTTTCCAGGTTCCGGGCACGCCTTTTTCATTGGTACGCAGTAACGGCGCTTTGACCCGGTTGGGATCGTAGAGGGACATCAGTTGTCCCGCGCCTTTGGGGCAAAGGGTGCCGACGTTGCGCGGGTGGTTTGGGTCGCCTTCTAATTTGACCACGCGGCCGTTGACGACGCGCGCCCTGAGACCGCAATCTTGCTTGCCAATCCAACAGGTGGTGGGAATCCACTGTTCCCTGGTTGGTTGGTTTTTTGAAGATGCGGCTACCAGAGTTTCCAGTTTGTCACCAAGGGCGCGTTTAGCGAGCAATAAACCGCCCGCCCCGGCTGTCCCCTTGATGAACGTTCTCCGTGTTGTCTTCATAAACATCTCTCCTTAGCGAAAAACCTGTTTAACCGTGCTGATTTCTT
Source organism: Chloroflexota bacterium (assembly GCA_024277135.1). Lineage (GTDB taxonomy): Bacteria > Chloroflexota > Anaerolineae > Promineifilales > Promineifilaceae > JAJRVV01. The sequence goes on from JAJRVV010000009.1 coordinate 15,473, forward strand.
CGTGGTACTGCATAATAGGTCTATCTTCAATAATCTATCCTCCTTGTTTAGGGGCAAAAGGGGCTGCCCAAGAAGTTCGCCAAAACATTTTTTTACGATCTGGAAAATGAAACTTAACCAATGATCATTTTCGATATTGTGAAGTTTAGAACAAGAGGGTGTTTCCTTGTAGGGGGGGAAACCCAATGATAGTCTGTAAATTTGTCGGGAAAACCTGACAATGGCCTGATGGTGTGTGGGGGATTTCCTGACGGACGGGGGTTAGGCCTATGGTTCTAGTGGAGCGATGGGGCCGCCACCTTGACACGTTAATCTGCCAGGGATATACTTCAAATAAAATTGAAGTAGTTGTGATGTGATAATGAAAACGGCCGTTCCCCAGCGGGCTGCAAGGAACTATTGCGGACGTAGACAAGAACGCGGCGGCGTAGCGGGAGCCAATTTTTTTGACAAACTGCCTCTAAAAAAATTGAACTATTATGTGTGAGAGAAAGAACGTCTTGTTTCTCTGTAGCGGCAATTCTTGCCGCTCCCAAATGGCGGAAGCGATTGTCAATGCCCGGTTAGGCGACCATTGGCAGGCGTTCAGCGCCGGGACGGAGCCAGTCGGGTACGTCCATTCCAAAGCGGTGCAGGCGTTGGCGGAGATAGGGATTGCGCATGACGGCCGTTCCCGCCACGCCGATGAGTTCCGCCAGATACCCTTTGATTTGGTGGTGACGGTGTGTGACGATGCCGCCCAAAACTGCCCGGTCTGGCTGGGGCAGGGGAAGCGGGTTCGCCTCGGCTTCCCTGACCCGGCGCAGGCGGTGGGGAGTGATGGGGCGGTGACGGCCGTATTCCGCCAGGTGCGCGACGACATCGCCCGCCGGGTAACGGCGTTGTTACAGACAACGGCGTTATTACAAACAGAAAAATAGGAAAAAGGAGATTTGTCAGCATGTCTAATTCGTCTGTATCCGCCCCGATGCCAGCTAAGAATGCCCCCAAACAACTATCCACCCTGGATCGGTTTCTCACCCTGTGGATATTTCTGGCCATGGCTGGCGGCGTCGCCATCGGTTATTTACTGCCCGGCGTTGAAGCATTCATCAATCGCTTCCAGGTGGGAACCACCAACATCCCCATCGCCATCGGCTTGGTGCTGATGATGTACCCGCCCTTTGCCAAAGTAAAATACGAGGAATTGGGCGAAGTCTTCCGCAACAGTAAAATCCTGGGCTTTTCCCTGATACAAAACTGGCTGATCGGCCCGCTCCTCATGTTCCTGCTGGCCATCCTCTTCCTGGGTAATTATCCTGAATACATGGTCGGCCTAATTATGATCGGCCTGGCTCGCTGCATTGCCATGGTCATCGTCTGGAACGAATTAGCCGATGGGGATACAGAATACGCCGCTGGGCTGGTGGCCTTCAACAGCGTCTTTCAAATATTGTTTTACAGCGTCTACGCCTGGGTGTTCATCACCGTGCTGCCGCCGCTGTTTGGCCTGCAAGGGAGTGTGGTGGCAATCGGCATTGGCGAAATTGCCAGAAGCGTCTTCATTTACCTGGGCGTGCCCATGATTGGCGGCTTTGCCGGCCGTTACTTTCTGCTGCGGACCAAAGAAAAGGAATGGTATGAGACGAAATTCATACCACGCATCAGCCCGTTAACCCTGATTGCCTTGTTGTTCACCATCGTGGTCATGTTCAGCCTGAAGGGGAACCTGATCGTGCAAATTCCGCTGGACGTGGTGCGGATTGCCATCCCGCTGGGGCTGTATTTTGTGTTCATGTTCCTGGTCAGCTTTTGGATGGGGCGGCGGATTGGCGCCGATTATTCGCAGACGACGACGCTGGCTTTTACGGCCGCCAGCAATAATTTTGAGCTGGCGATTGCGGTGGCGGTGGCAGTGTTCGGCATCAATTCTGGCGCGGCGTTTGCGGCCGTCATCGGCCCGCTGATTGAAGTGCCGGTGATGATTGGGTTGGTGAATGTGGCCTTTGCCTTCCAGAAGCGGTATTTTGCCCACGAACTGACGCCGACCCCGGCAATGGTGACGGCCACGGCTGCTGAAGCCTGCCCGCCATCGCCCACGTTGATGAAAGAAGAAAACCGTTAAGGCCTGATTGAAACAGGCAAAGTGAACTTAGCCTGCTGCCTCAGAGCTGGCAGCCACCATAGGAGTAGAACGGTACGCAAACAGCAATTCCAAATCTGAGACGTAGATAGAAGTTCAGATGACTTAGTTAACCCGGTGGCGTTGCAAAATCATGTTCAAATCACAAAAATATTACGCTTAATCTATGGCGGCTAGTTGGATAAAAACAAGCCAATGATAATTTTAGACTCATCAGGCAAGCAAAAACAACGCCGCATAAGGATTATACACGCAAGAGTGACCGACTATCTATTTTTCATTAAGTTGCCGTTTGAGCCTGTGCTGACTATGTTTAATAATACCCCGTGCGGGGCTAGTGTACTAAATCTAACCCATCGGCCATGAATTCCCATAATGCGTCCCAGCTTTCAAACAATATGTAGCGCGTCAAGGCTTCCATATCGTTGAAAAAGACATCCCGGCGCCCTAATTCACGACGCAATTGCTGATACAGAGAGTTGGTTATCTCGAGAACGGTGTGAATGAGGAAGGCGAGGATATTCAAGGCGAATAAAAATTGGCAAGTTTACCTTGATGTCCGAAATTGTGTTTGATGTGATACCCGTTGTTCGTCAGGGTATTATGGCTCTCATTTTTAATCTTCCAATAGGCACGTCCAGCCTTTGCAATCCCACCGACACAGGCTTCATCGACCGCATGATTTGTCACCCAACTATTATAGTACAGTTGCTCTTTCGTCTTTTCATGTGTAATCGTCAGTTCAACCCAATTGACATGAAAGGCATCATCTCCCCCGCGCAAGGGAACGTCTCTGGCAAAACGATAAGACCATATTTCTCCGTGACGACCATTCCATTTTCGTGATTGATGCCTACCTAGTTTTTCTAGGCGTTCCCACAATTCAATCCACTCATACAATATCTTGTGTCCATCTGGTTTGCACACAAAAATGAAGTATTGACCATATTTTTCAGCAATTAGTCGGCATAATGGGTGATTCGATTGCAACGCATCCCCTAAAAATGTCTTTGTTTTCGGCTTGAGATGCGCACAATATTTGGCTAACCACCGTTTGAGTGCATTCCGTTCACAATCTTGCTTTTTCTTACCATCTTGTGGAGTGACAAATTCGGGGGGCAATGGAATGACATAAGGCTGGTTGGGATGAACGATCACTGGTTCAATCGCGGTGTGGTAATAATGTGTCGTCCCTTTGCGGTCGCGCCGCGTGCTACACTGTGGACAGTCAATTTGTTCTGAAGAATAAAATGTAAACCCATCCAAACTGATCAACTCTGTCAGCCCATATCCCTGATAGGCTTCCAGATGCCCCGACTTTCTCAGCGCATGAACGATTTGATTCAATACAGGGTAAAGATGTTCCGGTCCGTTGTCATCTAATATGTTCCGTATCTGTGGGTCACTCGGAATTTTAGCGATCTTAAAAAGCTTTGTCGCATTGCTCATCCCTTTTTTACGTTTCATGTCACGTTGATGAGCCAAAAACGAGGGGGACTGCATGAAAAATACAGAAAATGCAGATAACAGTGCATCTGCCATGCTGTATGTTAAATTATTGTTGCTTTGTTTCCGTTTGTCGGGCAGTTTATCTGCACATTTATGCAGATAATTGATAATATGACCTAATGATAAATTTGTTAGCATCGTTCATTCCAAGATGTAGACGATTTTATTGAAAGTCAAATGGACAAACAGCTGAAACCAACGACCATCAATCGCCGTCTGGCCTCATTACACACCTTTTTCGAGTATCTGGCCAGCGAAGAACCAGACAAAGCATGGCCGAACCCGGTCA
>JAJRVV010000113.1 GCA_024277135.1 Chloroflexota bacterium
CTAGCAGGCTGTCGGAGAATGATTTAATGGATACACGGATGATACGGATCTAACGGATTTACACGGATTTTCCCTTATTTTATCCGTGAAAATCCGTCCAATCCGTTCTATCCGTGTTGCTATTTCGACTCTTCCGACAAGTTGCTAGTGAGGCTCTGACCTGACGAGACCGCTGAAATTCTGACCGGGTCGTCACGATCAAATCAACCGGCGTGGTGATGCCCCAAAGCAAATCATAGGCGCGGGATTCCTTTTGGTGGCGCGGCAAATCAGATTCGGGTAGGATGATCAACAAATCATAATCGCTGTCGGTTCGGTTTTGCCCCCGCGCCCGTGAACCAAACAGATAAATTTGCTCCGGGTGCAGCCCGGCAACCAGACGATCTGCAATTTCATCCAGAGTGACGGCAAATTGAACCGTCATGCTCATACTTTACCATAAAAACGACGGGATGTGATACGGCCGTCAACCCAATACAAAAAACTGACGCAGCAAGGACAAGAAAAGGAACCGAAATGACTTACAACTTCACCGCCGACTTACACAACCACACCACCGCCTCCGATGGCGAGTACAGCCCATCCGAACTGGTAAACGCCGCCGCCGCTTTGGGCTTGACGGCCGTCGGCGTCACCGATCACGACACATTGAATGGGCTGGACGAAGCGCTGGCCGCCGGAGAGCAAGCGGGCATCCGCGTCGTCCCCGGCGTGGAAGTCTCCCTGTGTTTCCGCCGCGACTACTTCACCGGTACGCTGCACTATCTACTTTACATCCCCTATGATTTGCTAACCGACGCCGATTTTCGGGGGATGGCAATGGGCATCTTTGGGCAGGGACGGGGCGCGGGGCTGGTGCGGGCACGGGTGGCCGCCATCAACCAGGAGTTTGGCCCTGAGGGGAAGACGCCGCTGCTGGCACGGCCGTTAACCCCTGACGAAATCGAATCCCTGGCCCCTAACGTCACCCGCCGCCATTTTGCCCTGGCGCTGAGCCAAAATCACGGCCTGGATCGGGGGCAGATCAATAGGCTCATCGGCAATGACGCCCGCTCCTATGTCCCCTCCGGCATTGACCCGGCGCAGTTGACGCCGCTGCTGAAGGCGTATCCTCGGCTGGTGCGCGTTTTCGCCCATCCCGCCGCCGGTTCTTACCCTGGCGAGAGCCTGTACAACGAAATTCTGCCCCCCATCGAGACAGTAGATATTTTGATGCCGGAATTTTTGGACAAGGATGTGTTGGGGCTGGACGGGTTGGAGGCGCATTATCCCGGCCACGCGCCGCAGCACGAGCAGTTGATGGCCGATTGGGCGCGGAAGTATGGCTTGATAATGACCGGCGGCTCCGACTGCCACGACCAGGAGCAACGGCCGTTAGGCGTCACCGGCGTCAATCAGGCAGAGTTGGACGCATTATTGGCCCGTCTGGTAACGGCTTGAGTCGGCGCCGCGGAGTTGCGGGGAAGGGTTGGACGCGCCCACGGCCTGGCTCAACGCGCTGGTGATGAACTGGTTCAGACTGACTCCTTCCCGCCGCGCCTTGGCCGCTAAATCTCGGTGCAGCGACTTGGGCAGGCGTACCGAAAATTTGCCGCTGTAGGTTGGCAATGGCTGCGGTTCCGGGATGGGCAAATTGGCGTCCAGCGACCCCTGAATCCACACCCGCATCGCATCCCAAATCATCACCGCTGCTTCATCCAGCGAATCAGCTTCTGTTACGCAGCCGGGTAATTCTTTCACCTGGGCAAACCAGACGGGCTGATCCGGATCGGTGGCGTCTTTTTTGAATTCGATGGCGTAGGGTAATTCCAGATATTGTTCGAGGGTTTTCTCACTCATTCTCAATTTCCTCGATCAGGCGCAAAACCTGCTTGACATAGACTGCTTTTAGAAACGGTCGTTTGTAGGGTACGGTCAGCCGGTATGCGCCTCGAATGTAAAATAATGGCTCGATCCGCCCCTTGGTTGGCGTCTCTCAAACCCGTAATCCTGTAACAAACGATCCAACCCTTCAAAACGCACATTTCGGGGATTAGGGCGAATTTTCACCAACCGCTTCTTACGCTTTGCCATGATGGATAAATGATACCGCATGTGGTGTCAATCGTCAACGAACATTTGTGCGTTGACACAGGGACAGGTATGATCTCAGCATGTTGAAAACCATCACTCCCCAACTGGCCCGGCAGTTAGCCATCACCCGTCAGCAGTTGACCCTGCCCCGGCAAAAGAACGATAAAGCGCGATTGACGGCCGTCCTGCGCCAAATCAACTGTCTCCAACTCGACCCGATCAACGTCATCGCCCGCAATCCGCTGCTGGTTCTATGGAGCCGGTTGGGCGATTACGACCCGGCCGATTTGAACCGCTTGTTGTGGGACGATAAGACGCTGTTCGAGTATTGGGCGCACGCCGCCTCCATCGTCTTCACCGAGGATTACCCCATTTTCCAGCCCTGGATGCGCCAATTTTCCGCCGGGAAATCGAAATGGGAGACGCGGGTGCGGGAGTGGCTGACCGCCAATGATGCGTTTCGCCGGCACATTCTGGCGGAGCTGAGGGAACGAGGGGCGTTGTTTGCCAACGAACTGGAAAACCGGGCGACCCAGCCGTGGCGTTCAGGCGGTTGGACAAACAGCGGCGGGGTGGCTGACGGCCGCAACATCACGATGATGCTCAATTTTCTCTGGCAGCGGGGCGAGGTGATGGTATCCCGTCGTTTTGGCAAAGGCTTTGGCCTGAAAAAGCAGTGGACATTGGCCTAACAGCATTTGCCGGATTGGGTGGGGCAGGCGGAACGGCCGCTCCCCGAACTCGTCGCCCAATCTGCCCAAAAATCATTACGGGCGCTGGGGGTGGGCACGGCTAAACATATCGGCAATCATTTCACGCGCGGGCGGTATCCTGATTTGGAAATGATTTTGGCAGGATTGGTGCGGGACGGCCGTGTCCACCCCATCAAAATCGTAGAAGATGGCGCTGTCTGGCCTGATGATTGGTACATCCACGCCGACGACCTGCCCCTGCTGGAACGGCTGGAGCAGGGAGATTGGCAACCCGCTACCCGGCTGCTTTCCCCGTTCGACAACCTGATTTGCGACCGAACACGGACAGAAACCTTGTTCGATTTCAGCTACCGCAGCGAAATTTACACGCCGAAGACAAAACGACAGTACGGCTACTACGTCATGCCCATCCTGCACGGCGACCGGCTGATCGGCCGTATTGATCCCAAGATTGACCGAAAAACGAAGACGCTGCACGTTTTTGCCGTGCATGTGGAGCCAGGAGTGAGAGTAGGCGGCCGAAACGGCAGCGGCAGCACCGCCGCCATCACCGAATTAGCCCAATTTTTAGGGGCAAAAAACATCGAATACGAGGAACGCATTCCGGCAGGCTGGCAAAAGTATCTGGCGTGAGGTCCTCGAACTGGAATTCGTTCCTGAGCATGGTGCAAATGTGTCCGCATTTTCCCCTCTTGCCAAAGCCTTCCAGATCGTCTAAAGTTTTCTCAGAAAACGGTGGTTCAGGCATCGGATGCTGGCGGCAGCAGCTGCTGGCGGCAGCAACTGCCGCTGGCAGTAAACAGGAGTAGAAGCGCATGTCCAAATACGAGGAAATTTGCCAAGCTTATCGGAAATCTCGGCGGGAATTCTTGAAATATGAAGAGACGTGCCGGGTTTTTGCCAGCGAATTAATTGAAGGCATCATTGATTACTTCGAATGGCCGCGCGATCAAGAGATCACATTCATCCAGCTTGGCGAAGAAATGAATCCCACGGATCGGTTTTATGCTCTGGCCGGGGCCATGCAAATGGACGATGAATCTTTTTGGCATTTTGGCGTTGAATTAACAGTTCATGAACCGGCCGGCATTTACCCCCAACCCTTCTTGTTAAGTTTTTACATCAAGAAAACCGGCCCCATTTTTATCGTCAAGTTAGGCCCAAAAGGGGAGGAAATTAAAATTCATGAGGATCGTCGGGGTGAATTAAGCCCTTTTTATGATGCGGTTTATGTGAAAATCGTCTCTTTTTTCTTGAAGGAGTATCAGGAAGCGATTAATCGAACGGAAATACGGCCAGGATTTATCACACTGGGTAATGGACAGGAATAGGCTGGTCGCTGGGGGTGGACGGCCGTTTCTCAATTGGCGGCTTGTCGCGCTTTGACAGTGACGGCCGTCCGGCCGTTTCTCAATTGGCGGCTTGCCGCGCTTTGACCGTGACGGCCGTCCAGCCGTTTCCGACGAATTTAGCCAATTGGTTCTATTGCGCTTACCCCGATTCTATGGGTAAAGTACCTATTGGAATCCGCCTGCTTGAGTTTGTTATGCACCAACCGATTACCAGCCGACAAAACAAACACGTCAAAAATGTGGTCAAGCTGCGCCAGCGGCGGCAGCGAGACGCCCAGCAGTTGATGCTAGTGGAAGGCGTCCGCGAAACCCGCCAGGCGTTGGACAGCCAATTGATCCCTGTTATGGCGTTTGTCTGTCCGCCACTGTTGAATGGGGAGGGGGAACGGGTGACGGCCGCGCTGCGCCAATTGAGCCAGACCCATGACGTCCCGGTGCTGGAAGTGACGCCCCCCGTTTATGCCAAAATGGCGGTGCGCGGCCAAAGCGGCGGCCTGCTGCTGGTGTTGCCCTATTTGCGGCATACCCTGGCCGATCTGAGCGGCGCATCCTTTTTGCTGGTGGTGGATGGCGGCGAAAAGCCGGGGAATTTGGGCGCGATTCTGCGCACGGCCGATGCCGCCGGCGTGGATGGCGTCATCGTCACAGAAGGCGGGGCCGGCGGCACCGACATTCACAACCCCAACGTGGTGCGGGCCAGCCTGGGCGCTTTGTTCACGCTGCCGGTGGTAGCCGCATCCACCACCGAAGCCATCGCCTGGCTGCGGCAGGCCCAGATCAGCATCATCGCCGCCACGCCAGACGCGGAAACCCGGTATACGGCCGTCAACCTCACCCCTCCCGTCACACTGGCAATGGGTAGCGAAGCCTTTGGCCTCGGCCCGGAATGGTTAGCCGCCGCTGATGAAAACGTGACCATCCCCATGCACGGGGTCGTGGACAGTCTGAATCTATCGGCGGCAACGGCCGTACTCCTCTACGAAGTCGTCCGCCAGCGAAGCACGCTGTCATTGCCAAAGGCGGCGGCATAATGCGGATAGCGCTACTGTCTGACATTCACGGCAACCTCGTTTCCCTGAAAGCCGTCCTGGCCGACCTCAAAACCCAGGGCGCCGATCAAGTCGTTTTCCTGGGCGACGTTGCCACCCTCGGCCCCCAACCCTGCGAAACCATCGGCCACATCCGCGACCTCACCGATCAATGCGTCTTAGGCAACCATGATTTGTACTTGCTGAAACCGGCATTAGGCAAAGCGTACATGGACGTCACCTGGTTCGCCGAAACCATAGATTGGTGTACCCGGCAGCTCCAACTTAGTGATTTTGACTACCTGCGCACATTCAAACCCCTCATCAACCTGCCGTTGGACGACGAGCACAACTTACTCTGCTTCCACGGCTCCCCCCAATCCAACACCGGCGCTATTCTGGCAACAACCTTGCCCGAAGAATTGGATGGGATGCTCAACGGTTTCTATGCCGAAATCATGGCCGGCGGCCACACCCACGTACAAATGATGCGCCAGCATCACGGCACGCTGATCATCAACGCCGGCAGCGTGGGCATGCCTTTCCAGCGCGCCCCCTTCGCCAACAATCCCACCCTGATGCCCTGGGCCGAATACACCATTCTTGATTGGCATAACGGCGCTTTTGGCATAGATATGCGCCGCGTCGAGATTGACGTGGATCGCGTGAAAAAAGTCGCCCTGTCCAGCGCCATGCCCGATAAGAAAGAATGGGTGAAGAACTGGCACGATTGACGCCTAATCAGGTGCGGCGCACTTCAGAAAGTGCGCCGCACCTGGTGGATTTGCCAGCCTCCACACCGCAAATATGGTAGAATAGCGAACTTTCGTTCTATCAATTTAGATGCGCTTGCGTGAGGAAACCCATGCCAAAATTTGAACTTGTTTCTGACTTTCAGCCCACCGGCGACCAGCCCGACGCCATTATCCAACTGCTCGAAGGGTTGTCCCAGGGCGAGACGTACCAAACCCTACTCGGCGCTACCGGAACCGGCAAAACCTTCACCATCGCCAACATCATCCAGGAAACTCAGCGCCCCACCCTCATCCTGGCCCACAACAAAACATTAGCCGCCCAGCTTTACAGCGAATTCCGCGATTTCTTTCCCAACAACGCTGTCAGCTATTTTGTCAGCTATTACGACTACTACCAGCCGGAGGCGTATGTCCCCCGCCACGACCTTTTCATCGAAAAAGAGACGCAAATCAACGAGGAGATTGACCGGCTGCGGCTGCAAACCACCGCTAACTTAATGAGCCGGGAAGATGTCATCATCGTGGCCTCGGTTTCTTGCATTTATGGTATCAGCAACCCGGCTTCCTGGGGGAATGTCACCGTCACGGTGGAACGGGGCAAGCAGTACCGGCGGGAGACGCTGCTGCGACGGCTGGTGGATATTCAATATGATCGCAATGATTTGGAACTGCGCCGGGGAACTTTCCGGGTTCGGGGGGATACGCTGCAAGTTTTTCCAGCGTATGCGGAAACGGCCGTCACCCTCGAATTTTGGGGCGATGAAGTGGAGCGCATCACCGAATTCGACGCCCTCACCGGGGAAGCGCTGGTGGAACACGCCAAAGTCGAAATCTTCCCAGCCAAACAATTCATCACCGACGAAGAAAAGCTGGCCCAGGCCATCAACGACATCAAAGCCGAGCTAACCGAGCGCATCGCCACCTTCAAAGAGAAAAAGATGCTGCTGGAAGCCCAACGCATCGAGCAGCGAACCATGTACGACCTGGAAATGCTGCGCGAAATCGGGCACACCGCCGGCATCGAAAATTACAGCCGCCACCTGGATCAGCGGCAAGAAGGGGAGCCGCCCTGGACGTTGCTCGATTACTTTCCGGCTAACTACCTGCTCATCATTGACGAGAGTCACATGACCATCCCCCAGGTGCGCGGCATGTACGCCGGTGACCGCAGCCGGAAATCAACCCTGGTTGAATTTGGCTTCCGCCTGCCCAGCGCCCTGGACAACCGCCCGCTTAATTTCGAGGAATTTGAAGGCAAGATCAACCAGGCGATATTCACCAGCGCCACGCCGGGGCCATTCGAGATGGAACATTCGCCGCGCATCGTGCGCCAGGTAATTCGGCCCACCGGCGTTCTCGATCCGGAGGTGGAAGTACGGCCGGTTCGGGGCCAGGTTGATGATTTGTTGGGCGAAATCAACCGGCGCGTTGAGATGGGGCAGCGGGTGTTGGTGACGACGCTGACCAAGCGCATGTCGGAAGATTTGAGCGATTACCTGCTAGAAATGGGGGTCAAGGTACATTATCTGCATTCGGAAGTGCATACGATTGAGCGGACAGAAATTTTGCGCGATTTGCGCATGGGCGTGTTTGACGTGATCGTAGGCATCAACCTGCTGCGCGAAGGGTTGGATTTGCCGGAAGTGTCGCTGGTCGCCATTTTGGATGCGGACAAAGAGGGTTTTCTGCGCTCAGGAACCGCGCTGATCCAGACGATTGGGCGGGCGGCGCGGCATGTGGAGGGCAAGGTGATCATGTACGCCGACAAGATCACGCGCTCGATGCAGACGGCGCTTGATGAGACGAACCGCCGTCGGGAAAAGCAGACGGCGTATAACCAGGCGCATGGCATCGAACCGCGCAGCATCATCAAAGCGGTGCATGATCTAACGGAAGACATCGCCCAAACGGAGTTGGCTTTGGCGGATGAGACAGGCGGATACACCACAGCGCGCGATTTGCCGAAGGCGGAACTGAACCAGCTGATCAAGGAGTTGGAGAAACAGATGAAGCAGGCGGCGCAGCAGTTGGAGTTTGAGAAAGCGGCCGTGTTGCGGGACCAGATCGTGGAATTGCGCCAAATCCAGGCGTTAAAAGAGGCTGACGCCGAGGGGGACATCCCGGAGTGGGAACGGATGCGTAAGTTGGATGCGTTGGGGATTGCGTATGAGGTGGAGTGACCGCCGAGTTTACCTCGCAGATTCTGCAAGTTCCCTGCTTTGAGACTGGAGACTGGAGACTGGTGAACTGGAGAGTGGTAGTCTCTATTCTCCACTCCCCAGTCTCAGCCAGTAAATTTCAGACGCTTTGAAAGAGCAGTTGTTTATTCGCCTATGAATTCACCAAAAACGGCGATGTCTACCACGCCGGTGTTGCCGCCGGTGGTATCCATCAGGTTAAAACGCAGCTGCTGGGCTTCAATGGCGACCTCAAAAGTGTAAGGCTGGTTGGCATCTGGTAGATCGAAGGGGCCAAATGTGTCACCGTCGTCGGTGGTGATGGTGAAGGCTTTGGCGATGGCCGTGCCATTACTCATGGAACGGGTTTGAAACGCCACGCTCTCGATCCGGGCGGGCTGGGCCAGCGCCACTTCTACCCACGCTTCATCGCCATCCCCGGCGCTTGACCATTCTGTGTTGGGATTGTCATCAAACGCGCTGCCCGCGCCCCAGCGATCTGGCACGCCCGCATCGCCAAACGCGCTGCTGAACCCCACGATTTCCGCGCCCATCGCCGGCGAAGCCAGATTGGTTGTGGCCGGTTCATCAGCCAGCGGCGGCGTGGTAAACGTCATCACTTCCGACAAGTAAACCACGCCATCATCGTCCACGCCTTGCACCCGGAAATAATAGGTGGTTTCCGGCTCCAGACCGCTGAGCAGCGGGCTGTGATCGGAATGGGCGCCGCCGGCCATGTCCTGATCCAGCGTCAGCGAGCCGAATGCGGGGGTGTCGCCATAAACGATGGTGCAGGCCACCGGCAGACTGGTACGAATGGGCAGAACGGCCGTGCCGTCATTGGCAAAATCAGTCACTTCTAGGTCGGCGTCAATGATCTCGTTCACAGACCGGAAAGTGACGCCCTCCGTCAGCGTGGATGCGGGCGCGTTCTCGGTTCCCGGTTGCGGAGTGACGGCCGGGGTATCCGGTTCGGCTGCGTTGGCGCAAGCCGCTAAAACAAAGGTGAGGACAACTCCCCACAGAAAAACTTTTGATTTCTTTATCATCTTACCTCCGTATCGCGTCTTCATGGTTTTCTGACGCGGAAACATGGGCAAGGTTACAGGGATACGGCCGTTGCTGCCGTAAGCTGGCTCTCAAACAGAAAAAGGCAATACCGCAAAAGTCACCCGGAACGTTTTATTTCCAGTTTGCGCCATTCCCGTTTTCCCGTTTTCGCGTCTTCGTGTCTTCGTGGTAAAAAAACACAAAGACACAAAGACACGAAGACACGAAGAAATAGACGAAAGGCAGAATCGTAAAAGTCACCCAGCGAGATGCCGATACTTTTCCTGCCGATTTTTGCGGTATTGCAGAAATCGGCTCTTCAGGATTTGTCATAAAACGTAAAACGAGAAACATAATGTCTTTCCAGCGCCGCTTTTCGTTTTTCGTTTTGGCTTCCCACCCATTCCCAAAGAACCAACACTTATGCAGCCAGCAGCACATCCTCGATATGCGTCATCGCCCAATCAATCTCCGCTTTGGTGATGACCAGCGGCGGCGCAAAGCGGAGTACGAACTCATGCGTTTCTTTGCACAAGATGCCCTGGCGCCGCAGCGCTTCGGCGAAGCGGCGGGCGGGCACGTTTAGCTCCACGCCGATGAACAGGCCGCGCCCCCGGACTTCCTCGATGTAATCGCTCTCGACCCGTTCCAGCCGCCCTTTGAAATAGTCGCCCAACTCGCGGGATTGCGCCATCAGGTTTTCCTCGACGATGACATCCAATGCCGCCCGGCCGATGGCCGCGCCCAGCGGATTGCCGCCAAAGGTGCTGCCGTGGTCGCCGGGGCGGAAAAGTCCCAAAATATCTTTGTCGGCTAACACGGCGGACACCGGGTAGAAGCCGCCGCTGAGCGCTTTGCCCACCGCCACCATGTCGGCGCGGACGCCTTCATGTTCGGTGGCGAACAGTGTGCCGGTGCGCCCCAAACCGGTCTGTATTTCATCGGCAACGAACAACACCTGGTTGGCCTGACACACTTCGTAGGCGGCCTTGATGTAGCCATCTTGGGGAATGATAACGCCGCCTTCCCCCTGGATGGGTTCGACCAGGAAGGCGACGGTGTTAGCGGTGATAGCCGCTTTCAAGGCATCAATGTCGCCATAGGGAATGAGGATGAAGCCAGGGGTGAAGGGGCCAAAATCTTGTTTGTACTGTTCTTGACTGGAAAAACCGACGATGGTGGTGGTACGGCCGTGAAAATTCCCTTCACACACGATGATCTCCGCCTGGTTATCGGCCACGCCTTTGACTTGGTAGCCCCACTTTCGCGCCGCTTTGACGGCCGTTTCCACCGCTTCGGCCCCCGTGTTCATGGGTAAGGCCATCTCGTAACCGGTCATTTCACACAATTGCTTAAGGAACGGCCCCATCTGATCATTGCGGAAGGCGCGGGAGGTGAGCGTAATTTTTTGCATTTGGGCCACGGCCGCTTCCCGAATGGCCGGGTGGCAATGTCCCTGATTCACCGCCGAGTAGGCGCTGAGGCAGTCCAAATATTTGTGGCCGTCCACATCATACACCCAAACCCCATCCCCTTTTTCGATGACAACGTCGAGCGGGTGATAGTTGTGGGCGCTGTAGGTTTCTTCCAGTTCGATAAAAAGTTGACTGCTCATGTTTGATTCTCCTCATGACAAAGAATGTGCGTTTGTGCCAGTTGATGCGGGTCTTTCTGATAAAAAAAGCCTGATTCAGAGAAATCAGGCTTTGCTCAGATACAACCACCGCCCAAAAAGCGGGTTGCCATCATCTTGTATTAGATTTATCCCTTGACCATACAGACATCCGATTTCTCGCTATCGTACACCAGCATTGTGACTGACAAGAAATCGGATGTCTTGCCGAGACAAAATTATAAATCGAGACGCGCGTTCTGTCTATGCCATATCATCGTTTTTTTTAGCCGATGATGCCCCCGGCAACAGTTGCCGTTTACCAGGGGGTGTGATAAGATTTTTTATCATTGCATGGTTCATCCTGGTTCTTATTTAACGATTGCATTTATCATCCATTTTTTGGTTTTCTGGAATACGGCCGTTTTCATCACGCTCTATTTTTTAACGCATACGCAATCCTGAAAAAGCCAACCAATCGGATGCTTGATCCGGAATCGGGTTGCTTGTAGTTTCAACATTCACAAGCGTTGCCGGCTTTTATACCCTATCGGAACCAAAGGGTGAACATGCACAGATGTTCACCCTTTTTGCTTGCATGAGGGGGCGAATCAGAACCAGCCATACAGAATTACGCGCAAATAATGATGGGTAATACTTTTCATTTTAGTCACTCTGCACTTTAGTCACTTCTCATTTTAGTCACTTCCCTCTCAGGAGATATTTTATTATGTTTAGTATTGAATTCCTTTTTAGAATCATGGGCGCCATTGGCGGCGCCATCGGCGGCGGGATGTGGGGCGATGACCTCGGCCGCCTGTTAAACGTGGCGCCTGATACGCTGACAGCCTATGTGGTTGTGCTTGGGTTGATTGGTTTTTTGGGGGGGTTGGTGCTGACGCCGTATGTGACGATACGGCCGTTACGCTACACCCGACATCGTCTGGCAACCATGTCTGTCGGCCGTCTGGTTGCTATTATTTCCGGCCTCTTTCTCGGTCTCATCGCCGCTGCGCTCATTTCCCTGCCCCTTTCCCTGCTCCCCTCCCCCTTCCGCCAGATTTTCCCGCTGGGCGCAGCTTTCATCTTTTGCTACCTTAGCATCATGGTTCTCACCTCTCGTCAAAACGACTTACAAGCCATCATTAGCAGCTTCAGATCCATGACGCCCTCTATAACTGGCGACCTGTCCGAAAACGGCGCTATTTTGCTGGATACCAGCGTGATTATTGACGGCCGTATCGCCGACATCAGCAAAACCGGATTCATTCGCGGCGAGCTTCTCATCCCCCGCTTCGTCCTGATGGAACTGCAACACGTGGCCGACAGCAGCGACGCCCTGCGCCGCAACCGGGGACGGCGCGGGCTAGAAATCCTCAGCATCATGCAAAACGAATCTCCCATCCCCGTCACCGTCACCGACACCGACGTCAGCGACGCCCGCGAGGTAGACAGCAAGCTGGTCGCCCTGGGCAAACATTTGAAATGTCCCATCATGACCAACGATTACAACTTAAACCGGGTCGCCGAACTGCAAGGCGTCAGCGTCCTCAACATCAACGACCTGGCTAACTCCGTCAAAGCCGCTTTCCTGCCCGGTGAAGAATTGCGCGTTAAAATTATTCAGGATGGCAAAGAACATGGGCAAGGCGTCGGTTATCTGGAAGACGGCACCATGGTTGTCGTCGAAAACGGCAACCGGCGTATGCACAAAACCTTGAACGTCACCGTCACCAAAGTTTTGCAAACCACCGCCGGGCGCATGATTTTTGCCCGCATGTAGACCGGCCACTCACCTGGAGTCATCATGTCACTCAAAATTTACAATGTCCTCAGCCGCAAGAAAGAAGTTTTTGTTCCCTTAATCGAAGGCAAAGTTAATATGTACGTCTGCGGGCCGACCGTCTACGACCTTTCACACGTCGGCCACGCCAAAACCTATGTCAGTTTTGACGTCATCGCCCGCTATCTCCGCTACATTGGATATGACGTGCTGTATGTGCAAAACATCACCGATGTGGGCCATATGCTGGACAGCGGCGAAGACCGTATCCTCAAAAAAGCGCGCCAGTTGTCCGCCGGGCCGATGCAAGTGGTAGAAACCTACACGCGCGGCTATTTTGACGATATGGATGCCCTGGGCGTGTACCGGCCGGACATCAGCCCCCGCGCCAGCGGCCACATCCCCGAACAGATCGCTATGATTCAAACCCTGCTGGATAAAGGGTTCGCCTATGAGCAGGATGGCTCCGTTTATTTTAATGTCTCTTCTTTTCCTGAGTATGGCAAGTTGAGCGGCCGTATTGTGGAAGAATTGGCGGAAGGCGCCCGCGTCAACATTCGTGAAGAAAAGCGGCATCCGGCCGATTTTGCCTTGTGGAAAAAGGCGGAGCCGGAACACATCCTGCGCTGGCCCAGCCCGTGGAGCGATGGCTTCCCCGGCTGGCATGTGGAATGCTCGGCCATGGCCGCCAAATACCTGGGCCAGACCTTTGACATTCATGGCGGCGGCATTGACAATATCTTCCCCCATAATGAATGTGAAATCGCCCAAAGCGAAGCGGCGCACGGCGAACCCTTTGCCCGCTACTGGCTGTTGGGCGGCTCGTTAACGCTGGACGGGGTGAAGATGAGCAAGAGCCTGGGCAACACGCTCACCATCCGCGACGCGCTGAACCAGTGGCGACCGGAGGCCATCCGCACTTTCATTTTGTCCAGCCACTACGGCAGCCCCATTGATTTCTCGGATACGGCCGTCGAAGCCGCAAACAAGGGATGGCAGCGAATTTGGGGCGCGGTCAGCCTGGTGCGCGAGCAGTTGCGCACGGCCGACAACGGCGCGGCCGGCCCTGAAGTGTCCGCCCTGTTAGAAAAGGCCAAAGCGGATTTCATCAAGAAGATGAACGACGACTTTAACGCCCCGGCAGCGTTGGCCGTTTTGCAGGAGCTGACGCGACAGGTAAACACACTGGTCAACGAACACGGGCCGCACACCACAGGCACACTGGCGGCGATTGACCGGTTGTACCGGGAGTTGGGCGGCGAAGTGCTGGGCATCATCCCGGAACAGGCGGAGAGCGGCGGCAGCGCCGAGCGAGAAGATGGTCTGATCCGGCTGTTGATTGATCTGCGGGCGCAGGCGCGGGCCAACAAGGATTGGGCGCTGTCCGACCAAATTAGGGACCGGCTGAAGGAGTTGGGTGTGGCGCTGGAGGACAGGGCAGACGGCACCATTTGGAAGTTGGCATAGTTAACCGGGCAGGCACAGTGTGTGCCTGCCCTTTTTTATCCAAATGAAAAGGCATTGCGGCTTTGATTGCTGTTCTGGGTGAAGTAAAGGCAGAACGGTTCATCAGCTTGATGATCCGCGAATCATTTGATTACACACTCTGGCAAAGAAAACTCTGGCAAACAGAAACAGTAGAA
>JAJRVV010000114.1 GCA_024277135.1 Chloroflexota bacterium
CTGCAATACCAACACGGCCGTCTCGCCATCAGCGCCGTCCCCGGCAGCGGCAAAACCTTCACCCTCTCCCTATTGGCGGCCCAGATCATCGCCGACGGCCGTATCAACCCCAACGCCGGTCAACAAATCCTCATCGTCACCTTCCTCAACAGCAGCGTAGACAACTTCAAAAACAGCATCCGCAAACGGCTGGACGACCTGGGCCTGCCCGCTGTCGGCTTCGACGTGCGTACTCTGCACAGCCTGGGGCTGGAAATCGTCCGCCTTTCGCGCGGCGGCCTGGGCGATGACGCCGACCCCGACATCCTCGACGACATTCGCAGCCGCCACGCCCTCACCCTGGCCCTCGATGGCTGGATCAGCGACCACGCCGACTTTTGGTATGACCTGCTGCCCGACCAGACGCCGTCAGGCCAGACCCGCTGGCGCGACGCCATCCTGACCGCCGCCCGCGCCTTCATCCGCACCGCCAAAAACGAACGGTATACGCCGGAAGCAATTTCAAGGAGACTGGAAAGTGGAGAGTGGAGACTACAAGACGACCACCTCCAGTCTCTAGTTAACCACTCTCCTCTTTTACACATGATGGCCGCCATTTACGGCCGTTACCAAAACATCCTGGCCCGGCAAGGCGCATTCGACTTCAACGACCTCATCTGGCTGGCGGTTGACCTCATCGAAAACCGGCCCGATCTGGCCCACGAACTACGCGCCCGCTGGCTCATTGTTCTGGAAGACGAGGCGCAGGACAGCGTGCCGCTGCAAGAACAACTGCTGGAACAACTTACCGGCCCCGGCGGCAATTGGGTGCGCGTCGGCGACCCCAACCAGGCCGTCACCAGCACCTTCACCGCCGCCCACCCCCGCTTCTTCAACGCCTTCATAGACCGCCCCGACGTCGCTTCCCTGCCCCTGCCCAACAGCGGCCGCTGCGCCCCCCTCATCCTGGGCGCGGCCAACGCCATGCTGCATTGGGTCTGCGACAAACACCCCGTCCCCGAAGTGCGCCAACACGCTTTCCGCCGCCAGGACATCCTGCCCACGCCCCCCGGCGACGCCCAGCCCAACCCGCCGGACAGCGAATCCCGCATCCGCATCAAAGTGTATCGCCACCGGGAGGATGAGGAACTGCCCGGCGCGGCGCGGCTGGCGGCGCGCTACGCTCAGGAACGGCCGTCCCACACCCTGGCCATCCTCGTCCCCACCAATCGCATCGGCTACGCGGTGGCCCAACATTTGGACGCGCTGGACGCCGACTACGACAACCTGCTGCGCCACGGCGGCCGGGAGCGGGAGATCGCCGCCGCCATGCACGCCATCCTGGCCGTCCTGGCCGATCCGCTCAGCCGCCCCGCCCTGGCGACCGCTTTCGACAGCCTGCGCCAATTGGAACACCCCGCCGCCCTCGGCCCTGACGAGGACGACCTGAAGCGGATACACGCCATCCTCAACTCCATTCACCGGCCGGAGCAGTTCCTTTTCCCGGAAGACGGCCGTATCGCCGCCGCCCTGCCCGCCAATGTCGCCACCGAAGCAGACGAAGTACACCTGGAACGATTCGCCCGCTTCCTGCAACGCCTCTTTGCCCTGCGCCAACTGCCGGTGGACGATCTGGCGCTGGCTTTGGGAGATGAGTTGTTCGCTGCCGGCGAAATTCACGAAGCGGATTTGGCGATAGCATACCAGATCGCGGCCGTCCTGCGCCGCTGGCGCGACACAGAACCGGATTGGCGGCTGCCCGAACTGGCCGCCCAGTTGGCCGATGTCGCCGCCGGGCGGCGCAATTTGCCCGTCACCGCCCCCTCCGACCTGGGCTACGAACCGCAGCCGGGCCGCATCACCCTGGCCACCCAGCACAGCGCCAAAGGGCTGGAATGGGACGCCGTCTTTCTGGTGGGGATTGACGGCTACTGGATTCCGGGGACGCTGGAAGCGTATTTTCAGGGTGTAGATCGGGAGTTGGACGTGGATTTGACGGCCGAAATCGCCGCCCAACTGCGCCAGTTAATGCAAGGGGATGCGGGGGGGTATCATGGCCGTACCGCCACCCAATCCGCCCACATAGACATCATCTGCGAACGGCTGCGCCTGCTCTACGTCGGCATCACCCGCGCCAAACGCTTCCTGCGCATCAGCCGCAGCCGCGCCACCCGCAGCTACAGCGCCGAACGCCCCGCCGAACCCGCCACCGTCCTCGGCGTCCTCTACCGGTACCTGAAGGATGCAATATGAGGGGAACGGCTATTTCTTCGTTAACTGTTATCCGTTGATTGTTGATTGTTGGGGAATGGGGCGGCGATTGGCAAAACAACTATCCAAATTGTATAATCAAATCATGTTACACCGTCATCTCACCCGCCAACAATTCACCCTGGCCGCTATTGACGATATGATCGCGCGCGGCAAACGCCAAGATTGGGCCGAACTGCGCCGGGTTGCGCTTGCTGACCGGGCCGTGATGGAAAAAGTGTTGCAGGTATGCCAGGCGCATATTGTTGATCCTTACGCCCAACGCTACCATTTTTGGAAACAATATGCTGAACAACACACTGCCTGATTGGGAACAAGTGTTGGCCGCCGCCGCCCGCCTGCAACGCATTCTACCAGACGCGGTACTTGTCGGCGGCAGCGCTTCGGCCCTATACGCAGCCCATCGCCTGTCCGCCGACGCCGATCATGTTCTAACCGATTTACGGCCGCGCTTTGATCAGATTCTGGCTGATCTGGAGTCAGTCGCCGGTTGGAAAACCGCGCGCGTCAGACGCCCCGTCCTGATTCTTGGCAGCCTGGATGGCATCGAAACCGGCGTGCGTCAACTGATTCGAGACGAACCTCTGGAAACCTGTCAGATCGATTATCAGGGTGAACAGATCACCCTGCCGACAGAAGCCGAAATGCTGAGGATTAAGGGCGTGTTGATTCTCAAGCGCAACGCAACCCGCGATTATCTCGACTTCACCGCTTTGGCCGATCATTTAGGCGACGAGAAAATGGTCGAGGCTTTGCATCCATTCGACCGCCTTTACCCTCAACCCAACGAAGAATCAGCCCTACAGCAGTTGCAGATTCAACTGGCGCAGCCGCTGCCTTACGATCTTGAGGAACATAATCTAACTGAATACAAGCGGCTTGATCCGCGCTGGCATAATTGGCAGAACATCAGAACGCTGTGCGCCGGTTATGCTGTCCTGATATTTGATCGCATTGTGGGGTTAACGTGACACGCAAAAGCCGGGCTTTTGGCCAAAGCCCGGCTTCTTATGCCGCTCGGCCGTTCCCTCCTCTTCAACCGTGTGGAAATGAAACTGCGGTATGACCCGTACCGCCACCGAATCGGCCCACATAGACATCATCTGCGAACGGCTGCGCCTGCTCTACGTCGGCATCACCCGCGCCAAACGCTTCCTGCGCATCAGCCGCAGCCGCGCCACCCGCAGCTACAGCAGTGAACGCCCCGCCGAACCCGCCACCGTCCTCGGCGTCCTTTACCGATGCTTGAAGGGTGAAGGATGAAGGGTGAAGATCGCCCCGCCGCCCTGTCAAATATGACCTTTTTCACATTGCCCTTTCCCCCAACCGGAGATAAAGTTTTAATCATACGTTAATAAGGTCATTTATCTTTAAATTCTTTCAGCCAGGTAGACGACCTTGATCAGTCTGGCATTTTCATCGGTCTAAGCCGAGGCGCCGAGGTCGTCATGACAACAGAAACCACCGATCCCAACCCTCCTCAACCTGATCCTCTGCGCAGCGTTTTCACCAGCAACCTGCCCGGCATCCTCACCCAATTAGGCGTCAGTCTGGCCGTCTCCACCTACCATGCCGGCCGCGTCATCCTGGTGCGCGCCGAACCGGACGGCGGCCTCAACACCCACTTCCGCAACTTCCATAAACCGATGGGGATAGCGGCTGATCATAAGCACGGCCGTCTCGCCATCGGCGGCGCCAACACCGTTTGGACGTACCGCAACATGCCGGCCGTCGCCCCCAAGCTGGAACCAAAAGGCAAGCACGACGCCGCCTACCTGCCGCGCCAGATTCACATCACCGGCGACATAGACATCCACGAGATGGCCTACGCCGCCGATGACGACTTGTGGATCGTCAACACCAAATTTTGTACGCTCTGCACCCTAGACCCCGACCACAGCTTCAACCCCGTCTGGCGGCCCCATTTTGTGACGGTCCTCGCCCCCCAAGACCGCTGCCACCTCAACGGGCTGTGTATGGTGGACGGCCAGCCGACTTACGTCACCGCCCTGGGCGAAACGGATACCCCCGGCGGCTGGCGCGAGAACAAAAAGAGCGGCGGCATCTTCATGGACGTGGCGCGTAATGAAATTTTGCTGCGCGGCCTCTCCATGCCCCACTCCCCCCGGCTTTACCACAACCAGCTCTGGCTGCTGGAATCAGGCGAGGGCAGTTTAGCCCAGGTAGATTTGCCCAACCGTACCTGGCGCGCCATCACCAAACTACCCGGCTTCACGCGGGGAATAGATTTCATCGGGCCGCTGGCCTTCATTGGGTTGAGCCAGGTGCGGGAGAGCGCCGTCTTCAGCGGCATCCCGCTGGTGGAGCGGCTGGATGAACGCGCTTGCGGCGTCTGGGTAGTCAACATCCAAACTGGAGAGACGGTGGCCTTCCTCCGTTTTGAAGAAGGGGTGCAGGAGATTTTTGCGGTGCAGATTTTGCCCGCCAGTTATCCGGAGATGCTGGAGTGGAATGACAAAATGGTGATGACATCTTACGTCATCCCCGATGCGGCGCTGGCCGACGTGCCGCCGCCGTTAAAGCCAAAACCTTCTGGAAGTTCGGAACCTCCGGGAGGTTGAAAAGGAGATTCCTCATGCAAACAAAACGTACCCGACACCGGCCGGACATCGTTCTGGCAGCCTGGCAGACGCAGTTGGAACAGGCCAAAGAGAAGCCGTGGCTGGCGGCCATCCTGCTGCGGCAGGGGGAACGGCTGTTCCGCCGTTTCGCCTGGTTTTACCGGCGGTTACGCGCCCTGCCCCGCAAAACGCGGCGGGCGTGGCGAAAAAAGCTGGCGACGACGCTGGCCGGAGCCGCCCTGCTGCTGGCGCTGGCCGGGCCGCCCGTTCCCGCCGTCCAGCCGCCACCATCACGGTAGACGGCGTGAACTGCACCCTGTTTGAAGCCATCACCACCGCCAACGACGGTTCTACGCAGCCTGGTTGTGTCACCGGTGACGGCACCGGGCCAGACACCATTGACCTACAAACCGACGTCACCCTGAGCAGCGCCCTGCCGCAGATCACCAGCCCCATCACCCTGGAAGGCAACGGGCATACCATAGACGGCGCCAACAGCGCGCGCGTGTTGTATGTAGGAAACAACGGCGACCTGACGCTGAACAACGCCACCATCACCGGCGGCAATGCCAACAATGGCGGCGGCGTCTACAACTACAAGGGCGCGGTGACGCTGAACAACAGCGTCATCAGCAGCAATTCGGCCAGCAACAGAGGCGGCGGCGTCTACAACTTCAATGCCCCGATGACGTTGAACAACAGCGTCATCAGCGGCAATTCGGCCATCTCCGGCGGCGGCGTCTTCAACCGCTATGCCACGATGACGCTGAACAACAGCGCTGTCAGCGGTAATTCGGCCAGCAGCAAAGGCGGCGGCGTCTACAACAGAACCTATGCCACGATGACGCTGAACAACAGCACCGTCAGCGGCAATTCAGCCTCCTACGGCGGCGGCATCTACAACTACTACTACAGCGCGATAACGCTGAACAACAGCACCGTCAGCGGCAATTCAGCCTCCTCCTACGGCGGCGGCATCCACAACTACTACGACAGCGTCGTGAACCTCAACCGCAGCCTCATCTCCGGCAACACCGGAACCGCGGCCGAAATCTACATTAGATCCGGTACGGTCAACGCGGATAACGCCAACCTGTTGGGCGATATCAGCAAGGACAACGCCGCCGCCTTCTCCGGCTTCACCCCCGGCGCTGCCGACATCACCGCCACCAGCGACGGCACAAACCCCACTGCTCTGACCAGCATTCTGGATACCACCCTGAGCGACAACGGCGGCCCCACCCTCACCCACGCGCTAGTCAGCGGCAGCCCGGCCATTGACGCCGCGCCGACAGGAGCGGCCCCCAACGGCATTGACCAGCGCGGCGCAGCCCGCGACTTTGACGGGGATGGTTCTTCTTCGGCGAATGAAGGCGATATTGGCGCGTTTGAGTTCCGCGAGAGCATTTCCGCAGGCAACTGCACTGGCGCAGATTTGAGCGGAGCGCAAACGTTTAACTTTACGGCCAGTGCAAACACGTTGACGGTCAACGTGAATAACGCCAATGGTCTCAAGTGCATCACGATTGAAGAGATGGGGCCAGGCGTCAATCATCTGCTAGAAACGGGCACAGGCACAGGCGTTGGGTTGCAAACTAATAATTGGTGGCACATCAGCGGCAATATCAACAGTGGGTTTAACGTGGATCTCACCATTCCATACGGTAACGCCGACGGTAACAGCCGCCTTTGTAAATGGCCGGGCAATCTAGGCGGCAGCGGTTGGGATTGTGACGATGGGACGAATACAACTTTTGTCGCCAACACGTCGGTGACGCGGTCTGGGTTGACCAGTTTCTCCGATTGGGCGGTGGGAGATAAGGTGGGGCCAACGGCCGTCACCCTGCAAGACATCACAGCAGCCAGCGGCGCGGGGGGGATGACGGCCGTGTTCGCCGCCCTCTCGCTGGCGCTGGGCAGTTTCTGGCTGTGGCTGAAGCGAAAGATGAAAGCGGAAAGATAAAGTCATGATAGGGGTGAGACAGTCGGTCGGCGAGGGCCACAGCGAGCTTTGCCGAACCGCTCTCAAATCGCGCGGATTTGTCTGATCGGAAACAACGGGCCGCGTCTCCGCGCCGTCTCGCCTCATCCCATGAAAATAGGGCGAGGCAGGCGGGCGAGAAGGGTGTTCTCCATAACCCAGGGGATCGCCCGCCTGCCTCGCCCCCCTGCTCCGGGACGGTCTTCCCCTCGCTGTGGCCGGTCTCCCGACCGTGCCACTCCCCTTCTTCGGTCTCCAGACCGTTCTTCCCTCTTCACCATTCAATTCCCGTCAACCTCGCATCACTTTCCGACGGCCGTAATTGAGACTTTCAGTGATGATTAAACAAGGTTCTTCAGCGATGAAAACGGGCAGCCACTTGACGACGGTAAAGGTCAAGTAATAGACGGCCGCTCCTTCCTGAATTTGGCACGTTTCCATGATAATTGCTCCTTGCTACGATGAAAGGGATTGTAGATTAACCGGAGGAAAATACCAGTTTTCACAGTGGGCTGGTTCTGTCAAAAGGCAGGGGTGGTCTGTATTGGAAAGGGGTTTTTACGCCATAAGTTGCCGCCAACAAAAGGGACACGGTGAGGACGCCGGCCCCAGCGCACAAAAAGTTAAAAGGAAGATCGCACCACACCAGGGGGAATGATCCCGCGGCCTCATTGGGTATTGTTAACGAGCGGGCGGCAGACCCACAAGAACTAATGCCTTTCCCTTAAGAAAGGCGCGGGCGGAATGTGTCAAGGATATTGAGACACCAAAGTGGATAACTGAAACTGCCCAGTTACCCACTTACCCACAGCCTCTACTACGACGGCCGTTTCTCCTCGCTATCTTTATCCGGTGGCGGATTGATCCAAACCGCAGCGGACAATTTCGGCGGCGTGGGTTGCCCATTAAC
>JAJRVV010000115.1 GCA_024277135.1 Chloroflexota bacterium
GGAGGGGTTGTCCTGGTCACGAGCCTTGATCGGGTTGCTGGCCGGGTTGTTGGCGGCCGGGATGCTGCTGTTGGGCTGGTTTGATCAGGCTGCTATCCAATTGCGAGATATTTTGCTGGAACCGTATCCTGTCAGCGGCATTGTCACCATTGTGGAAGTGACGGATGAGAGTTTGGCCCGGTACGGCCGTTGGGATGATTGGCCTCGTTCCCGCCACGCCGAATTGGTGCAGCGATTGACGGCGGCCGGCGCCGGAGCCATTGTGTTTGATGTACTGTTTGATGCCGAAACGGCCGATGACGCCGAAATGGCGGCGGCGATGATGCAGGCCGGGAATGTGGCGCTGCCGGTCTTGGGGCAGGGGGATGCGTTTGCCCAGGCGTCGGGCGTCGCCCAATACCGGGGCGGGGTGTGGCCGCAAACCAGGCTGGCCCAAGCGGCAGCCGGATTGGGCCACGCTAACATTTTGCACGACGCCGATGGGTATGTGCGCCGCCTGCCGTTGGCAGCCGAGATAGCGGGCAAGCCGGTCGCCAGTCTGGCGTTGGCGGCGATACAGACTTACCTGGGACTGGACGAAGGGTTGCCATCGGTGAAGGGCGGTTGGATTGAAGCGGCCGGACGACGGATTAAGGTGGGGCCGATGGCGGACATGTCCATTTATTTTGCCGGGCCGCCCGCCCAGGCGGATGCGACGACGTTCCGCACCGTTAGCTATGAAGCGGCGCTGGCTGGCGATGTGCCGGCCGATTGGTTGCGGGACAAAATTATCCTGGTTGGCGTCACCGCCACTGCCGAGCCGGATCGCTACCTGACGCCGGTGGGCAACGGCCGTCCCATGTATGGCGTCGAAATTTTGGCGAACAGCATCGAATCCATCTGGTCGGGCCGCTTTATCCGCCATGCGCCGCCAGGGGTCGAGGCGGCCATTGTGCTGCTGATTGCGCTGATCACCGGCTTGGTGTGTACCCGGCCCTGGTCTGGTCTGGCGTTGGCCGGGGGGATGGCGGCGCTCTATTTTTTGCTGGCGTCGCTCTTGTTTGACGCCTTTTCGTTGGCGCTGGACTTGTTTTTTCCGCTCATGGGGATCGGCCTGAGTTATGTGGCGGTGACTGGCTACCGCTTTTCCGTGGAGATTCGCCGCCGCCGCCGTTTTGCCCGGTCGGATTCTCATCAATGATATCGCGCGCCATGAGGTCGCTGCCGGAGACGGGTGGGGTGATTGGGGTGACGGCCGTGATGGAATGATGATGAGGGATTTTGCATGAAAAAGCGATTTTGTTTGTTGTGTGTTGTGGGGATGGGGACGGCCGTTTGCCAAACGGCCGTTTTGCTTTTTGAGCGTTATGGGGAAACGGCCGTGAAAGTGAGGACTTTTGTATGAAAATTAGATGTGCCTGGTGCGGCGACGATCCCCTTTATGTTGCTTATCATGATGAGGAATGGGGCGTGCCCGTGCATGATGACCGCGCCTTGTTTGAGGCGTTGGTATTGGATGGGGCGCAGGCGGGCTTAAGCTGGATCGCCATTTTGCGCGAGCGGGAAAATTACCGGCAGGCGTTTGACCAGTTTGACCCGGCTAAAGTGTCCCGTTACGACGAGGCCAAAATCGCCCAACTGCTGCAAAATCCGGGCATCGCGCGCAACCGGCTCAAAGTGCGGTCGGCCGCGCGCAACGCCTGCGCTTTCCAGGAAATCCAGGAAGAATACGGCAGTTTTGATGCGTATTTGTGGGGCTTTGTAGGTGGGAAAACCATTCAAAATCAGTGGCAGACGATGGCGGAGCTACCGGCCAAGACGCCACTGTCCGAAACTATCAGCCAGGATTTGAAAAAGCGGGGCTTCAATTTTGTCGGCCCCACCATCATGTATGCCATGATGCAGGCGATTGGCATGGTGAATGACCATACCGCCGACTGTTTTCGCTACCGCGAATTGCGAGAGACTGGAGACTGGTGAACTGGAGACTGCTACTCCCTAATCTCCAGTCTCCGATTTAGATCGCTTGCTGAATGTCTACAGGTTGTACAGTTCTCCAAATTTGTTTTGCAGATAGGCGATGTACGGGGCGATGGTCAGCGGCCCGCCGCTGATTTTTTCAACCAGTTCGTTGGCGGTGTATTTACGGCCGTGCTGATACACATTCTCCTTCAGCCAGCCGTGCAACAGGCCAAACTGCCCTTGCGCGATTTCGTCGGGAATCTCTTGATGCGCCTTGAGCGCGGCGTCATAAAACAAACCGCTCATGATGTTGCCCAGCGTGTACCCTTGAAACGCGCCGCCGACCATCCCCATGAACCAGTGGACATCTTGCAGCGCCCCATCCCGATCATCCGGCGCTCGCAGGCCCAGGTCTGATTGGTAACGGCCGTGCCACGCTTCCGGCAAATCCTTGACCGCCAGCGTCCCTTCCAGCAGTTGCAGCTCCAAATCAAACCGGATCATCACATGCAGGTTGTATGTTACCTCGTCGGCGTCGGTGCGGATGAGGGAAGGCTGCACCTTGTTGATCGCCCGGTAAAACGTATCCAAATCCACCTGGCCTAACTGGGACGAAAAGACAGCCTGTAGCTGTGGATAGTAATGCTGCCAAAAGCCCCGGCTGCGGCCCACGATGTTTTCCCAGAGGCGGGATTGGCTTTCATGGACGCCGGAGGATGTGCCCACGCCGAGGGGGGTGCCCTCAAAATCGAGGCGGATGCCCTGTTCGTACATGGCGTGTCCCGCTTCGTGCAAGGTGCTGAACAACGCTTCGCTGAGGTCGTTTTCCTTGACGCGGGTGGTGATACGCACGTCGCCCAGGGAGAATTTGGTCATGAATGGATGATGGGTTTTGTCCTGACGGCCGCGCGCCAAATCATAACCATACTGCTTGACAATTTTCATGCCAAAAGCCAACTGATCATCTTCCGGGAAGGTTTGTTTTAAGCAGCTATCGTCAGCCACCGACTGATCGGTGATGGCCTTCACCAACGGCACCATCGCCTGCCGCAGTTCGGCGAAAAGGGCGCGGATGGATTCCGCTTTCATGCCTTCGTCGGAGAAATCAATGAGGGGGTCGGCGATGTGGTCATAACCGGGGAAGCAGTCGGCTACCCGGCGGCTGAGTTCGACCGTTTTCTGCAGCAACGGTTCGACTGCCTTGAAATTATTTTCGGGGCGGGCGACGGTCCACGCCTGGTAAGCGGCGGCGTTGTGGGCCAGCAGTTCAGACAATAATTCGGCGGGGATTTTGGTGGCCTGATCGAAATCGGTTTGGGTACGGCGAAGAAGAGCGGCGTCGTCATGGTCGTAGGGCAGGGTGTCGGCATACGGCCGTAACGCATCCAACAAATTGCCTACCTCCAGGCTGGTAAATTTCTCATGAGCCAACCGGCCCAACGTTGCCATTTGACGGCCTCTGGCCACCGCTCCGCCCGGCGGCATATAAGTTGATTGGTCCCAATTTAACAACGAAGCCGCCATTTGCAGATCGTTGATCTCCATCAGGCGGTTTTTTAATTCAGCTAATTTTTTCTGCACAGCAAGACTCCATTAGACGGTCATCTAACAATTTAAGGGATCGTATCTTAATTTCAAGGGATAGGGAAGGGGAAAAAGGTACGTCTGAGGGTGCATTTCAAATGAGTAGCCGCGGTATCCCTACCGCGCCGGCGTAAACGCGGCAAGAAACCGCGGCTACAACCAAAATGAAACACACCCTTTGTCAGGTGGCGACGGCCGTTCTATCCGGTTAAGAGCCAGGTGTCCGGTTGCGTACAGGATGACAGCCATGAGGGCCACCAAACCCCAGGTCAGCGGAGAAAATCGCAGGCCGTGAGAACCGATGATGGTCAGCATGATCACGCCGGGGATGCGGCCCAGGAGGTTGGCCAGTAGAAATTTACGGGTGGGGATGCCGCTGAGTCCGGCGACGAAATTCATGGCGTCGGTGGGGAAAACGGGCAGCAGGAAGGAGAGGGTGAAGAAGGCGAACCCCTTTTCCTGGCTGATTTTGTTCCAGCGGTTGAGGGTGTCGGCGGGTATGAAGCGGTTGACCAACGGCCGTCCTGCCCGCCGCGCCAGATAAAATGAAAACTGGCTGGCAGTCGCCACGCTGATCCAGTTGATGGCAAAGCCCAGCCAAAAGCCGTAGGCATACCCTCCGGCGATGAGAAAGACATGGCCGGGGATAAAGGCAACCACCACTTGAACCAGTTGGACGACAGCCAGAATGGCCGGCCCCCACCAGCCGAAACTTTGCAAATAAGCGCTGACGGCCGTCTGGTCATCAACCAGCGACAGCAAGAGCAGCGCTGGTTCCCGCACCCGCCAGAGTCCCCAAAGGGACAGGGGGAGCAACAGGGCTGAAGCAACCCAAAACCAACCGGAATGAATTGGCTCAGCCGGGATTGTCGGGCTGATGATGTCGAAAGCGGAGTGATGTTTCCTCTGCTTCGGTTTGGTGGCAATAGTCAAAAATCATCTCCTGATATGGCCGTTTTCATGACAATGATGCTCATTACGAGAGGATCCGGCTCAAGTTGCTCTATTTACGTTGGTTGGTGAATTCGGCAGAAGGTCGAGCCATCCAGCGAGCGGTTGCGGCAGCGACGGCCGTTTTTCGTCATCGCCTGACATCGGTCTGGATCATCCGCAGCCGCAGCCACTTTTTCGGCTGACTTGACCGCTTTTGCTTGTGTTGCCAGCGCCATCAATTCATCATACTCGGCGTAGAAGCTCTCCACAATCTTTTCCGGGTCAGGAATCAGTCCGGCGTCGGTGACAACGCCCAGGAACACCTTGCCGGCATAGCTGAGGATGCTGATGCCCAACGCCACCCGGCCCGACTGCGGCACCCAAAACATGATTTCGGCGATCTCGCTGCCAGCCATATAAAGCGGTATCGGCGGGCCGGGCACATTGGTCATCACGGCCGTCGCCTTGGCGCCAAACATCGGCACCAGATTTTGCTGTATATCCGGCAGCGACATGCCAATCCCCTTGAGAATGCCGAACGCCGCTACCGCTTCCGGCGAGTTTTTCAACGCCGTCATCCGTTCACTGACGACGGCCAGCCGCTCCAGCGTATCTTCCACGCCGATGGGCAAGGAGAGATAAACCAGGCCAAACTTGTTGCCCAGTTGTGCCATCTCCTCCGGCTTGCGGATGTTGACGGGCACGACTGCTCGAAAATTCAGCCCCGCCACCGATTCTCCCCGGCTGATCATATACCGGCGCAAACTGCCGGTCATGGCGGTGATGAGGACATCGTTGATGGTGCCGCCGGTTATTTTTTTGATGGCTTTGATGTCGCGCAGGGGTAACGGCCGTGTCCATACCCCTTTTTTTCGCACCCCCAACTTGCCCTTAAAAATCGTTGGCGGATCGGGCGAGCGCAACAGCAGGCGTCCGGTGGCAACGGCGTGATCGGCGCCTTGCAAGGCCAGGTCTACCGCTTTGGCCGGGGCAATCACTGCTTCCAGCCCCTCGCTTACGATTTTCTCGGTGAGAGTACGGGCGGTGTTGACGGCCGCGGCGGCTTGCTTAAGCAGTGCGCCCAGCGGCCCTCTCAGACCATCATCGGCCGGCGGCTTTTCCGTTTCGTCTGGCTGCGGCCAGAGGGCGTCACGGCGCATGTCCGTCAGCGACAGCAGCACAAACATGAGCGCCATGCCATCAGCAATCGAGTGGTGCAGGCGGCAGAGGATGGCGCTGCCTTCACCGTAGTTTTCGATGTAATGGATTTGCCACAACGGTTTGGTAAAGTCCAGCGGCGTACTCAACAGGTCGCTGACCACTTCTTCCAAAGCGGATTTGTCCGCCGGCGCCGGCAAAGCGATGCGGTGTAAATGAGCCTTCAGGTCAAAGTTTTCATCTGTTTCCCAGTAGGGGCTGGCCAGTGGCAGGCGCGGCTGCACCACTTTCATTTTGAACCGGTTAAACTTCAGCAGCCGATATTTGATAGTATCCCGCAACCGGTCAAAATCCAGCGGATCTTTGAAGGCTAAGACGCCGGTGACCATCATCAAATTGGTGGGGTCTTCCATCCCCAGCCAGGCGGCGTCTACATGAGATAGGGGTTCGACTGTCGGTGGCATGTGATTACTCCATAATGCAGCAAAGCCGCAAATGAACAATGAACAATGAGCAATGAACAAAAATAACGCGCACAACGCACATTTTGCGAAGCAACGCCATAAAACGCAAAATCTATTTACCTCTTTTGGTATCGAATATGTATCTTCTCAAAAATCTGGGGTAATGAGCAATTACAGGGAAGTTAACTCAGGTTGACCGCGAGAGCGGATGATGTCCGCCAACGATGGCATTTCATTCTTCTGTGAAACCCGGTCAAGCACA
>JAJRVV010000116.1 GCA_024277135.1 Chloroflexota bacterium
GCATCTTGTGGATGTCGCTGCTGCTGGCGTTGGGCTTTCTGGCCGTGTTTGGCCTCGGCTTTCACTATCTATACCTCGATTTAACCGAGTTTGTCCGTGACTCCACAGAACGGGATTTGTTCGTCGGCGTGCTGCTGACGGCCGGGTTGTATACCATTAATTTTCTCATCATCGTCATGGCCGTCCTCATCTCCGTCACCGCCATCTCCGGCGAAGTGGACACGCACACGATTGACGCCATTCTCACCAAGCCGGTGCGCCGTTGGGAATGGGTGCTGGGCAAATGGGTGGGGTTTGCCATCCTGCTTCTGGTGTACAGCGTGCTGCTCACCGGCGGGCTGCTGCTCATCGTGTTCCTGCGCTCCGGCGTCACCGTGGACAACTTGTTCCTGGGCCTGGGCTTGATGATTTTGCAAGGATTGGTGGTGTTAACGCTGACGATTGCCGGCGGCACTCGCCTGTCTACCCTGGCCAATGGGGTGATGGCGTTCATGATGTACGGCATTGCCTTCATCGGCGGCTGGGTGGAGCAGATTGGGGCGCTGCTACGGAATGAAACGGCCGTAGACATCGGCATCGCCACCAGTTTAATCATGCCCAGCGAAATTTTGTGGAAAAAAGCGTTATCGCTGTTCCAACCCCGGCTCACCGGCTCCTCGTTCATGGCCGGGCCATTTGCCGTCGTTTCCCAGCCCAGCGACGCCATGATCGCCTACGCCTTCTTTTACCTGCTGGCGCTGTTGGCGCTGGCGGTTTTCAGCTTTTCCCGCCGCGACCTTTGACCGGTTCCTAAAACATAAAGCTAAAACGAAAAGACTCGCGTGGAAACCATTTCCTTTGATGTTGTTCGCGTGTATCTATGCCGATATAGTTGTTGCCAAGGAATTTCCATGAGAACATCTCACCAAAAGTAATGATATTTCGCAACGGGTTGACATGAAGTCATGTTGATCCGGGTTAATTCGTTACTGCTTTCTGGAGAAAAATCATTTGCAAGGAAGAACATGGCTGTTTTTATCAGTCTTAATAATAATTTTTACCCTGGGTGCAATCACTTGGACATTACCTATTGCAGGTTCAGACTGGGATACTGTATTCTCTCAAGCAATTGAAGGAAATCCATATAGGATAGATGGCTACTATCACCCGGCAACAGTCTTGTTGTTATTGGTTCCTCTCAGACTTATTCCAGTTGGGGAATCCGAATTAACCCAGGTATGGGCTCAACTATGGGTTATTAGAATTATCATAATTTGTGTTTCCGCATTTGCTGTAACCACCCTGACAAGAAATATAGAAGCTAGAGTTTATATTCTTCTGGCTTTCCTTATTCTCTCGGTATACCTATAGCTTGTTGATTCAGGGTCAACTAGCTTGGTTCGTGATATTGGGCATCGGTTTGACTACATTAGTTAACATTAAAAACAAAAACAAACAAGATAATTGGTGGGCTCGAGCTTTTTCATTAACACTTTTTGCCAGTGTCCCTCCTAACACAATTCCATTAATCATTTGGAACTTACTACCGCTCAAAGGGAATCGGGATGTACAAAAAAAGATATTCTTTGCATTAGGTGGAATATTTATGGTCTCTTTACTGTTTTTTGGTGTTAGCTGGCCATTACTCATGTTGAAAACTTGGACCAATGGTGCCTTGGATTTCACAAGATGGGCAAACATGTCGATTTGGGAATCTAGTTATTGGCCTTACGTATTGAGTTTCGTGAGTATTTCAACATTAATTATGGTGCTTCATCAAAAAAGATTGCATTTGGAATGGGTAATAAACTCAACGTACCTCCTCTCTCCGTATGTCGTTAGCTATCGATTGACAGTACCACTGCTGTTGTCTCTCCCCTTGATTGGTAAACGTAATCGATTCCTCCCTCTATTCATCATGGTATCAGGGTACTTACGCCTATTTATTCATGTTACATGGTGGTTAGAAATATGGGTGAGTAGTATTTTTTTAGCTTATGTTTTGTTAACAGATCGTGATTTCCAGCATGATCTTGGCACATCACCTGATTAAGTGCCAAATAGAACAAGAAAAAATGTTGTCAACAGGGGGTTTCGTTTTACGGTTTATTTTTCTTTCTCTTTCGCTACTCCCGCCTTTTCCTGTGCCAAAAATGCCGCCATCGTCTTTTTTCCGGCGGTGATGATGGCTTGAATCCGCTCTGGCGTCATGTCGAACTCGGTGGTGCCGTACCCCTGGGCCGGCAGACGGCAGACGCGGGTTTGATATTCGGTGATGACCTGTTTGTCGCGGGCGTTGGTCATCGTGTCCACCAGCCGGGAGATGCGCTGGACGGTCTGGAATTGCTTCACGTCCAGGGTGGGTAGTTTGATCAGGGGATTCGGTTTGTCCGGTTTGCTGCCGGGCGGGTCACCGGCTCCAGGAACGGGCAAGGTTTCGTCAATGAGGCAGCCGAGGACGTTCGGTTTTGGCCGGTGGTACCCATCATCTGGCGGATGTCATCATCTTTGGAGACGAGCAAGTCAATGGCAAAGTTGGAAAGCAGGCCGCCATCTACAATGGCATGGCCGGTAATGTCCTGTCCCCGATACAGCCCCCACTCTTTTTGCCAGACCACTTCCTGCCAGAGGAAGGGGATGCTCATGGACATACGAACCGCCCAAATGACGGGCAGGTCGGGGGCGGTGCGGTGGTTGAGGATGAGCCGGTTGTTACCGCTGGTGTCGGCGCCGATGACGGTGAGTTCGTTGGCGGGGCGACGTTTGTGAAATTGAGCCAGGGTGGTGTTGCCCAGGATACGGCCGTTTTCATTCAGCTTTTCCGTCAACCAGACCAGAAACGCCCTGCCTGCAAACCAGCCGCCCCGCTCTACAAACGAGAAGATGTTGCGATAAACGGGGATACGCATCAGGGTGTCGAGGAATTTACGATCCGCCTTTTTCTCCAGCCGTTCGGGCACGAAAGGGATGTCGGCGCTGGTGAGGATGGCTGATGTCAGGCTGCTGCTAATTGTGTCTTCGTCGAACCGGCTGGGGATGTCCATGAAGCTGGCAAAGCGAGCCCGGCCGTCTGGCAGCTTCTCATTCGTGGCGGCTAACATCTCATCAGGGCTAAATCCGGCGGCAAGCAGCGTGGCGGTGATGGCCCCGGCGGATGTACCCACCACTCGCTGAAAGGTGTGTCCGGCATCGGTAAACGCCTGCATGGCGCCGACAAAGACCAGCCCTTTGGCGCCGCCGCCTTCAAATACGAGGTCGTATTGCATTCTGTGCCTCCAATAATTGATTGGTGGGTAGGATGTGGTCAGTTATGGCTTGTGGCCGGGAGAGGATAGTTGAGGGGGAACGGCCGTTTCGAGGCCAGTTTATCCCATTTTTCATGATGAGGCACAGCCACCTTGAATTCTGGCGGGCGTGACCTTATGATTATGAGCAAATTGATGAGCGAGGTGATGGGATGACAGACGGAGACTTTGTGCCATTGGATTATCGGGATTTTTCGACGGCGGAGATGCAGGCGCGGGCGGCGGCGTTCCATGCCGAGATGAAGACACGGCGGACGGTGCGGGATTTTTCCGACCGGCCTATCCCGGAGGGGGTGATTGAGGATTGTTTGCGCACGGCCGTCACCGCTCCCAATGGCGCCAATATGCAGCCGTGGCATTTCGTGGTGGTGGGCGACCCGGCCGTCAAACAGCAAATTCGAGCGGCAGCAGAAGCGGAGGAGCGGGAGTTTTATGAGCGGCGAGCTTCCGAGGAATGGCTGGAAGCGCTGGCTCCGCTGGGCACAGATGCCAGTAAGCCGTTTTTGGAGACGGCGCCGGCGTTGATTGTGGTGTTTGCCCAAAGTCATGGGCTGGGGGCAGACGGCCGTAAAACCAAGCATTATTATGTGCAGGAATCGGTGGGCATCGCCACCGGGATGTTGATTACGGCCGTCCATCATGCCGGACTGATTTCGCTCACGCACACGCCCAGCCCCATGAATTTTCTCAATCAGATATTGCACAGGCCGGAAAATGAACGGCCGTTTCTCATCCTCGTCGTTGGTTATCCGGCCCAAAATGCCCAGGTTCCGGCCATCACTAAGAAACCGTTTACGGCCGTTGCCAGCTTTCTCTAGCCATCATTTGGGATAATACGGTAGAATACGGCGCATAAAAACAGTAGCCTGATTTTCCAAATCGGGTGGCGATTTGGAAAATCGCCCTACAGTTACACAGGAGACACCACGCGCCGCGGCGCACCACGAATGAATGAAAACAGCTAGAGGGGAGAGCCAGAGCTAGAGGAAGAGCGATCCCTCTAGCTCTACACTCTAGCTCTAGCTATTTACAAGGGAGCTAACACACGTGTTTCACTTCTTACCGGCATTTATTCTGGGCAGTTTGGCGCTACTGCTCATCATTCTCAACACCATTTTCTGGTGCATCCCCCTCTACGCCATCGCCCTGCTCAAGCTCATCCCCATTCCGGTCTGGCGGCGGTTGTGTACCCAGGCGCTCATCCGGATCGCCGAAAATTGGATCAGCGTCAACAAAGCCATTTTCCGCCTCACCCAGCGAGCAGAGTGGGAGGTGAAGGGGGATGAAAACCTCAACTACGATGGCTGGTATCTGGTTAACAGCAATCACCAATCATGGGCCGATATTCTAATTCTGCAATCCATCTTCAACCGTCGTGTCCCCTTTCTCAAATTCTTTCTTAAGCAGGAATTGATCTGGATGCCGGTGATTGGGTTGGCCTGGTGGGCGCTCGATTTCCCCTTTATGAAGCGGTATTCCAAAGCGTACCTGGAAAAACACCCGGAAAAGCGGGGGAAGGATTTAGAAACCACGCGCAAAGCGTGTGAGCGGTTTCAGTTTACGCCGGTTTCGGTGATGAATTTTCTGGAAGGCACCCGTTTTACGCCGGAAAAGCGGGCGCAGCAGGAATCTCCATATCAACATTTGCTACGGCCGCGCGCCGGCGGCATCGCTTTCGTCTTGGGCGCCATGGGAGAACGCATCCAGACCATGCTTGACGTCACTATTGTCTACCCGGAGATGATCCCCACCTTTTGGGATTTTTTGTCGGGCCGCGTCTCAAAAGTTATCATTCACGTGGAGGAGTTGCAGATTCCGGCTGAATTTTTTCACGGAGATTACTTGGATGACCCGCAGTTCCGCCAACGGTTCCAGCAGTGGGTGAACCAGTTGTGGCAGCAAAAGGATGCGGTGATTGATCGGTTGAAGAATCGGACTGCGCCGGTGGAGACGGCCGTGTGAAAGGAAAAGCAAAAAAGCTATGGAAGTTCAATTCGCTGTCGCTAAAATCAGCAAATACGCTATCAGCGAAAGCGGCGACACCCTGGAAATGATCGAACGGCCGCGCGGCGGCATCTCCCTGGTCTTGGTGGATGGCCAACGCAGCGGCAAGTCGGCCAAAAACATCAGCAACGTGGTGGCGCGCAAAGCGATCCAACTGTTGGCTGAAGGGGTGCGCGACGGCGCGGCGGCGCGGGCGGCGCACGACTACCTGTACACCTACCGCAAAGGCAAAGTCAGCGCCACCCTCAACATCCTCTCCATTGATAACGACACCAAGACCTTCGTCATCTCGCGCAACAACGAAGCTCCGGTCATCGTCTACCAGCCGGAGTCAGGGTTGTATCTGCTGGACGAACCCTCCCGCAGCGTGGGCACGCATCGAAACACCAAGCCGGTCATCACCGAATTCCCCATTTTGCCGGGCAGCATCATCGTGGTGTTTACCGATGGCTTGCGCCATGCCGGCACGCTCAGCGGCAATGAGCGGTATGATCCGGTGGCGGCGATGGCAAATATGTTGGCCGATGGCGTCACTTCCCCTCGGCAAATTGCCGATACGCTCTTGGCAGAGGCGGTGGATCGGGACAACGGCCGTCCACGGGATGACATCAGCGTATTGGTGGCGGCCGTCACGGCGCCACTGCCAAAAAACAAAGTGCGCCGGCTCGATGTGCAACTGCCGCTTTAATCCAAAATCATGGCTCAAACGTTGAAAATCGCCCTGGTTGGCCCCTGCGCCTCCGGCAAAAGCACCTTAGCCTCAGAATTGCGGGCCGCCGGCGTCAGGCACGAAATCCGCCAACCGGCGCAGGAGCATTCCTACGTGGCAAACATGTGGCAGCGGATGACCCAGCCTGATTTGTTGGTTTATCTCGATGTGGATTTTGAACATCTGCGCCGCCGCCGCCCCAAAAACCATGGCGGCCCCGGCCGTCTGGCAGAGCAAACGGAGCGGTTGGCCCACGCCCGCGCCCACTGCGATTTTTATGTGGATACCAGTGGTTTGACTCCCCGGCAAGTGAAGACGGCCGTACTCGATTTTTTACGGCCGTATCAGTAAGCGGTCTACCCGCCAAACAACTTCCCCATCAATCCCCCCGTACCCAACTTCTTCTTCAGCGCTTTTTCCATCTGGCGCAGCGCCGGCGCATCTTTGATGTGTAACGCCCGCCGATTACAACGAGACGCCTCCTCATACGCTTCTTTGCGCCAATAGATGAGGCTCATCTTGTGCCACAACGCTGCATTTTCTCGCTCAAAGTGAATAGATTCCTGAAACACTTCCAACGCCTTGTCCAGGTTGCCTGTTTCCAAAAAATAATCGCCCAGCCGGTGACGGAGCTGCAATCGTTCCGGGACGGTGACGGCGTTCTCTATCGCTTTTTGGAACCACTTCACAGCTTCATTCACTTCCCCGCGCCGCTGCCAATAAACGATTTCGGCCAGGAGTAAGTATTGATTCTCCGGTTCTTGCTGAGTCAGGAAATCTAAAACGAGGCGGGCGTCATCGAAACGGCCGTGATACGTATAAATCAACGCTTCAATCATGTTGATAGCTACCTTGTCCGGCTCCATCTCCTGCGCCTGCTCCAGCCACGACATGGCCGCATCCAGCCCGACCGGATCATACGCGCCATCCTTCTCCCGCGACGCCTGCGCCAACACATACGCCGCCCCGGCAAAGGCATACGGCCGTGAATCCCCCGTCTGAAACGCGCGCAGAGCCGCCGCCAAATCCTTCGCATCCCCCTTAAACGCCATCGCCTTTTCCAGCCCCACCTGGTAAGCCTGGAACCCATGCGCGGTGGCAATCGGCGTCTCCGGCCATTTCATTGATTTCAACGTCCTTAAAAGCTTTTGCACTAATGCTGCACCCATAATACGCTCCAAATTTAACTTCAGTCATCCTCCCGGAGGTTCCGAACCTCCGGGAGGATTGATTGAACCCTCAGTGTACAAAAACTCTCCCAAAAAGAAAAGACCCCTGATAAAAGGGGTCTTTAATCTCAAACGTAATGGGAGCAGGCTTAGAAGCCCATACCGCCGCCCATGCCACCCATGCCGCCCATGCCGGGGTCCATCGGCATCGAAGCATCTTTCTCCGGCAAATCGGTGATGAGCGCTTCCGTCGTCAAAATCATGGCAGCGATGCTGGCCGCATTTTCCAATGCGCCGCGCGTCACCTTGGCCGGGTCAATGATACCGGCATTCACCATGTCCACATATTCGCCCGTCATGACATTGTAGCCAATCCGGTCATTCTTCTGCTCTGCCTGGGCGCGGCGCACGTTTTGGATAATTACGTCGCCATTCTGGCCCGCATTTTCCGAGATTTTACGCATCGGGGCTTCCAGGGCGTTGCGCAAAATGTTCACGCCCGTACTTTCGTCGCCAGCCGGGAGTTCCACGTCATCCAGAGCAGACAAGGCGTTCAGCAGAGCCACGCCGCCGCCAGGGACAATGCCCTCTTCCACAGCGGCGCGGGTGGCGCTCAGCGCATCTTCGACGCGGTGTTTCTTCTCTTTCAGTTCCACCTCGGTGGCCGCGCCCACGCGAATGATGGCGACGCCGCCAGCCAGTTTGGCCAGACGTTCCTGCAATTTTTCCCGGTCGTAGTCGGAAGTGCTGCGGTCAATTTCCACTTTGATCTGCTCAACGCGGGCTTTGATCTGCGCTTCGTCGCCGGAGCCATCCACGATGGTGGTGTCATCTTT
This sequence comes from Chloroflexota bacterium, assembly GCA_024277135.1. Classification (GTDB taxonomy): domain Bacteria; phylum Chloroflexota; class Anaerolineae; order Promineifilales; family Promineifilaceae; genus JAJRVV01. Next base: position 8,003 of record JAJRVV010000116.1, read on the forward strand.
AGAGGAGACGACTTTAGCGGCGCGGCCCAGGTCGCTGACCTGAACGCTGTCCAGCTTGCGCCCCATCTCTTCGGTGATGACCTCGCCGCCGGTGAGGACGGCGATGTCTTGCAGCATCGCCTTGCGCCGGTCGCCAAAGCCAGGGGCCTTGATAGCCAGCGCGTTGATCATGCCGCGCAGTTTGTTCAGCACCAGGGTAGCCAACGCTTCGCCATCAATGTCTTCAGCGATAACCACCAGGTTTTTCTGGCCGATTTGCACCAGTTTCTCCAAAATGGGAACCAAGTCTTGAGCGGAGCTGACTTTTTTGTCGTGAATGAGAATGTACGGATTTTCAATCACCGCTTCCATGGTGTCGGCGTCGGTGACGAAGTAGGGGCTGATGTAACCGCGGTCGAACTGCATACCTTCGACGTATTCCGTTTCAAATTCCAGCCCGCGCGATTCTTCGACGGTGACGACGCCATCTTTGCCCACTTTGTCCATGACTTCGGCGATGAGGTTGCCGATTTCCTGATCCTGGGCGGAGATGGCGGCCACGGAGGCGATTTCTTCTTTGCTGTCAATGCTGATGGCCATACCGCGGATTTTGTCGGCGAGGGCGGCCGTTCCCGCTTCGATGCCGCGCTTGAGCAGCATGGGGTTGGCCCCGGCGGCGATGTTCTTCAACCCTTCGTGGGTGATGTTTTGCGCCAGCACGGTGGCGGTGGTGGTGCCATCACCAGCGATGTCGTTGGTTTTGGTGGCGGCTTCTTTCAGCAGTTGGGCGCCCATGTTTTCGTATGGGTCTTCCAATTCAATTTCTTTGGCGACGGTGACGCCATCGTGGGTAATGGTGGGGGCGCCGAATTTTTTGTCCAGAGCTACGTTGCGGCCTTTGGGGCCAAGGGTGGTGGCTACGGCCGTAGCCACCGTGTCTATCCCTTTCTTGAGCTTCCGGCGAGCATCTTCTGAGAATGCGAGTTGTTTAGCCATTTCTAATAATCTCCTTCTTTCCCTTACTCAACAATTGCCAAAACGTCAGATTCTTTGAGGATCAGCAATTTCTTGCCTTCAATCTTGACCTCGGTGCCGCCGTATTTGGCGTACAGCACCTTATCGCCCACAGCTACGTCCATGGCGATGCGCTTGCCATCATCGTCGCGGCGGCCAGGGCCAACAGCAATCACTTCACCTTCTTGCGGTTTTTCTTTCGCGGTTTCCGGCAAGACCAAACCCGATGGGGTGGTTTCTTCCCGTTCTTTCGGTTCGACAACCAGACGGTCGCCCAGTGGTTTGAGATTCATAGCCACTCACTCCTTTGAATATGTTTGGGATTTTAATAAACTTTGTTGGGAACGTTTTTAGCACTCAAAAATAATGAGTGCTAATCTGACATGGCACATTTTAGCATAGTTTAAGTGGGTGTCAAGCCTTTTTTAGCAATCGGTGGTGGTAAGTGCTAAAGCGTTGAATGTAGGCGATTGCGTGTCAAGGGGCTGTGCCTAACTGCGCCTGACGGCAAGCATCTAGCCCCTCCTGGGCGCTTTCTTGAACGAAGGATTCCAGCAGTACCACTTGCTCAAACAAAGGCGCCGCCTTGTCGCAGTTGTTCAGGTCTTCGCGGATGTAAGCCGTGGCCAACATATTGAAGAAACGGGCGTTGATCGGGTTGGGTTCGCCGTACAAGCGCACCGCTTCAGTCAGGGAAACGGCCGCTTCCTCATAGTTGTTCTGATTAAACAGCGCTTCTCCCAAACGGCCGTGCGCCCGGGCCAGATTGGGGCCGAACTCCACCGCTTTGCGCGCGTTTTCCTCTGCCAATGGATTCTCGCCCAATTGCAGATACATGTAAGCCAGCCCATCATAAGCGACGGCGTTGTCGGGGTCTACTTCGATGGCATCCTGGAAGCTCAAAATGGCGCGGGGAACGTCACTGGAGCCAAAAAAGTTGTAGGCCAGGCCGATGTACAAATTGGCGTCAGACGCATCGGCCTGAATGCCAAGTTGGAACTGCTCGCGGGCGGCCGTATAAAAGCCCTGGTTGGTAAGCGCAACCGCCATGTAATAACGCGCCAGCGGGTTGTCCGGCTCTAACGCCACGGCAAAGTCGGCGGCTTCCTGGGCGCGCTCATACTTGGCCGGGTCTTCGGGGAAGGCCAGGCCGCCCGCTTTGTAGGCGTAGGCGGTGGCATTTTGCGGGTTGATGTCAATGGCGCGGTCGGCTGCTTCCACCGCTTTGGCATATTCCAGGTCAGCCCCGGTGGGGTCGCCGGCGTCGGACAGCCGGTCGCCATTGGCCAGGTAGGCGGCGGCGACGGCCGTCCACACCGCATCGCTGTCTGGGGCCAACACCGTCGCCTGTTCCGCCACCGCCAACGCTTCATCCGGCTGGCCGATTTCCACCAATAAGTTGATCAGGCGAATGTAAAATTCAGGGCGGGTGGCGTCCAGTTGGATCGCTGTCTGATAAAACGTCACAGCCTCCTCGAATTCACCGTCGCTTTCGCTCAAATCGGCCAGCAAGGCGTATTCGGCGGCAGAACGGGTGGGTTCCGCTGTCGGCGTGGGCAAGATCGTTGCCAGCGTATCCCGCGCTTCATTTGGGCGCACAATCACATAAATGCCCAGCGCCAACACGGCCAGAAAAATCAGCGCCAATAGACAGGGCGGGCCGCGGCGGGGGTAGGGTGGGTCCTTACGTTCGATAATCATAGCGCGGTATACCGCAAATGAACAATGAGAAATGAGCAATGAGTCAATAAATTACGCGGTTGACGCAAATGCTGCAGAGGAATTCTATAAACGCATCAACATGCCCGGGTGGGGCAAAGGTAGAACCGCAATTCTATATCGTCCGGCGTCATTCGTCATGCTGCTTTTGGCTGTTCCTGTGTGCGGGATAAGTTTGGCTACGCAACGGCCGTCAATTTTCCTATAATTCATGAATTCACGGCAACCGTTGCCAAATCGGCCTGCGCCGGTTGGGATCAGTCGGCGGACGACTGGCTTCACTAGCGGGGCTACAGCCTTCGAGAACGAGCAGGAAAAAATTATGCGACGAACAATCATTATTTTGGCGGCGGCGTTGATTCTGGCGGCCATCGGGTTTTTCTTCCTGCGGCAACGGCGGCAAGCGGCGCAGCAGCCAGAATTTGAGATATTGCGGGAGGCGGTGGTGGAGAACGGCCGTATCACCGCCACTGTCAACGCCACTGGAACCATTGAACCGGAAGCGTTAGTCACGCTTACCTTTGGCCTGGGCGGAACCATCCGGGAGATAAACGTGACGCGCGGCCAACGGGTGGAGGCAGGGGACGTGTTGGCCGCTTTGGACACGGCCGAACTGGAGCTGGCCGTGCAACAAGCGGAAGATGCGCTGCGCATCCAGCAGTTGACCCTGGCGCAGCGGCTCAACGCCCAGCCCAGTCTGGCGGCGCTGGCCTTGGCCCAGGCCGACATTGACGCCGCCAAAGCCCAAATCAGCGTGGCCGAAGCCAATGTGGCCGCGGCTGAAGCGGCCGCGCAGCAGGCGCAGGCGCAAAAAGCGCTGCTGTTGGCGGGGCCGACGGCGGGACAAATCGCCGCCGCCGAAGCCCAGGTGACATCGGCGCGGGCGCAGCAAAAAACGGCCGAAGAGCTGCACAATCAAACGATGGAATGTTTTACCGTCACTCTGCCTGACGGCGAGCGGCGGGAAGAGTGCCCTGGCCTGGGCCGGGCTGAGGAGCAGGCGCGCGCCAACCTGGAAAGCGCGAATGCGGCGCTGGCCGCCGCCGAAGCGCAGTTGGCCGATTTGCGCGCCGGGCCGCGCGCCGCCGACATCCAGGCGGTGAATGCCGCCATCGCCAGCGCCGAGGCCAATGTGCTGGCGGCGCAGGGGAATGCCGCCGCCGCCGAAGCCAATCTGGCGCGCGCCGAAGCGGCGCTGGCCCGGCTGCAAGAACCGCCTACCGCTGACGAGATCGCCATTTTGGAAGCGCAAATCGCCGGCGGCGAAACGAATCTGGCGCTGGCCCAACTTCGGCTGCGGCAGGCGCGGTTGATTGCGCCCATGTCGGGCACGGCCGCCAATGTGCTGGTGAATGTGGGCGAACAAGCGGCGCCTGGCGCGCCGGCCGTCACCATCGTGGATGAGGCGGCGTTCCACATCAGCGTCAATGTGGATGAGATTGATATTGACCGGATCGCCTTGAACCAGGCGGTGGCGGTGACGCTGGACGCGCTGCCGGATACGGCCGTGACCGGCACAATCGCCGAAATCGCCCCTACCTCGGCTAACACGGCCGGCGTCGTCACCTATTTTGTGATGATCAACATTGAGAATGACGCCGGAATTGCGCTGCGACCGGGGATGAGCGCCAACGCCTCCATTGTGGTGGAAGAGATTGACGATGTGTTGATCGTGCCTAATTGGGCGGTGCGGCTGGATCGGGACACGGGCAAGGCGTTTGTGAATGTGAAGCAGGCGGATGGCGCGGTGCGCGAGGTGGAAGTGGCGGCCGGCCTGCGCAACGAGCAGTTCAGCGAGTTGGTCAGCGGCCTGCAGGCGGGCGATGTGGTTGTACTGACGGATGAGCGGGAAGGGTTTAATTTGTTTGGGAATTGATTTTGACAAGATATCCGATTTCTGATTTCTCGTGATGTTAGCGTACTCAAGAGTGAGAAATCGGATGTCTGGTAATGAGAAAATCATGATAAACACGAGTAACGGCCGTCCTCCCATCATCACCATCCGCGACCTGACCAAGGTGTACCTGATGGGCCAACATGAAGTCCGCGCCCTGGATGGGGTGTCGCTGGACATTCACCAGGGAGAATTTTTATCCATCATGGGGCCGTCCGGCTCCGGCAAATCCACCATGATGAACATGCTGGGCGCGTTGGATACGCCCACCAGCGGCGAATATCTGCTGGATGGGGAGGATGTGGCCCATTTGCATGATGATGCGCTGGCGGAAATCCGCAATCGCAAAATCGGCTTTGTCTTCCAAAATTTTAACTTGCTGTCGCGCACGCCGGCCATCCAGCAGGTGGAACTGCCGCTGGTGTATGCCGGACGGCGGCGGCGGGATGAACGAGCGCAACAGGCGTTGGAGTTGGTGGGGTTGGGCGACCGGCTGCATCATAAGCCCAGCGAGTTGTCCGGCGGCCAGCAGCAGCGGGTGGCCATCGCCCGCGCTTTGGTGAATGAACCGGCCATCATTCTAGCGGATGAGCCGACGGGCAATCTGGACAGCCAATCGGGCGTGGAGGTGATGCAGATTTTTCAGCGGTTGAACCGGGAGCGGGGGATCACGGTGATTTTTGTGACGCATGACCCCTGGATCGCCCGTCACACCAACCGGGTGGTGACGCTGGCGGACGGCCGTATCGTGCGTGACGAGACCATCGCAGAACCGTTGATCGCTGGGGAATCGAAACGGCCGTCTGACCAACTGCTGCGGTGAAGCAGTAAGCAGTGAGCAGTAATCAGTAATCAGTGAACTGAAAACTGAATACTAAACCTATATTTCGCACATTAAAAACCGAATAGAGAGAAAAAAGGTGGCGAAGATGCCTCCTTCGTGGCAAAGTTTATGGTGATAACCCACTTCACCAGAGACACCTTCTTATGAATTTTGCCATAAAAAACAACTACA
>JAJRVV010000117.1 GCA_024277135.1 Chloroflexota bacterium
ATCCGGCCGCCGATGATGTCCCACAGGATCAAATGGAGGATGATGCGGGCAAAGAAGAAGAGAATGCGCCGGAAACGGCCGTTTTGTGGAAGGCGGGTCGGTTCAGGTGTTGTGGTCATGGGCGTAAAACGAAAAACGTAACACGAAAACGGGCCGCTTGCCTCACGTTTTTCGTTTCAAAAAAAAGGCTCCACCCCAAAATGGATGAAGCCTCATAATCAGTGCCCCATAGGGGACTCGAACCCCTGTTTCAGCCTTGAGAGGGCTGCGTCCTGGGCCGCTAGACGAATGGGGCGAATAGCAGGAGGGATTCTAGCAAACGGCCGTACCCCTGTCAACATTTGGGCAGAGCGGCAAACAGCAACAGATGACGGCAAAGGATAGGTGCGCTGAGTTTGTCTACGATGAGGAGTTTACGGCCGTAAAAACTCAGCAAACGTCTCAATCACATACCCAATCATCTCCGCCGTCAGCCCTGGATAAACGCCAATCCAAAACGTCTGGTTCATCGCCAGGTCAGTGTGGCGCAGGTCGCCCACCACCCGGTAGGGAATGTCCTGGTAAGCCGGTTGCCGGGTGAGATTGCCGCCAAACAGCAGCCGGGTGGCGATTTTGTGATCCTCTAAAAAGCGGATGAGTTGATTGCGGGTGAAGGGAGCCGACGGCCGTACCGTTAACAAAAAGCCAAACCAACTGGGGTCGCTGTGCGGCGTCGGTTCCGGCAAAATGAAAAACTCCTCGAACGGTTGCAAACCATCCCGCAACCACTGCCAGTTTCGTTTCCGGGCGGCGATGAATCCGGGCAGCTTCTGCAATTGGGCCACGCCCACCGCCGCCTGCATATCCGTCAGCTTCAGATTGTAGCCGATGTGGGAGTAAATGTATTTGTGGTCATATCCAAACGGCAGCTCGCCCAACTGCCACTCAAACCGCTTGCCGCAGGTGTTGTCTTTGCCCGGCGCACACCAGCAGTCACGCCCCCAATCGCGGAAAGATTCCACCAGTTTCTTCAGACGCGGCGAATCGGTCAGCACCACGCCGCCTTCGCCCATGGTGATATGATGCGCCGGATAAAAACTAACCGTTGCCAGATGGCCGAAAGTCCCGGTCAGCCGCCCCCGATAAGCGCTGCCCAGGGCGTCGCAGTTATCTTCCACCAGCCAGAGATTGTGTTGTTGGGCAACGGCCGTCACTACATCCAGATCAAACGGATTCCCCAGCGCGTGCGCCATCATAATCGCCTTCGTTCTGGGCGAAATCGCTTCTTCCAGCCGGGAAACATCCATGTTGTGGGTGCGGATGTCAATATCCAAAAAGACCGGCGTCAGCCCATTTTGGATGATGGGATTCAGCGTCGTAGGAAACCCGGCCGCCACCGTGATCACTTCATCCCCCGGCCGCAACTGCCGGTCGCCTAATTGGGGGGCGGTCAGCGTCGTCAGCGCCAGCAAATTGGCGGACGAGCCGGAGTTGCACAGACTGGCATGGCGGACGCCGATGAGTTTGGCAAACTCTCGTTCAAATTCAGCGGCAAAGCGGCCGGTCGTCAGCCAGAAATCGAGGGAGGCGTCTACCAAATGGGTGAGTTCATCCGCATCAAACACTTTGCCCGAAACCGGCACGGCCGTTTCCCCCGGCCTAAAACCCATGTCATCAAAGCTGGCTTCGTAGTAGGCGCGCACCAATTCTCGGATGCGCTGCCGGATGGACTCGCTGTTTTCGCTCATACAGGAATCTACTATCCGTGATTCGGCTCAATCTGGCAAGGGGAAAACGGGAATGCGTAGGGGAATTGCCGCAAATTCTAATGGGCGTCAGCCGGTTTTGCCACCCAATCAGACTTGACGAGACGGCGTACCTGACGCAATCTCTGGCGCAGTTGCAGATAGCGGCGGAACAACGGCCGTTCCAAATGGGGGATAAGCCGGGGATGCAGGTAGTAGGCGTCCACGCGGGGCAAGGCAAACGGGTCGCTGGCGGCGTCTGCCAACCCCATGCGCACGCTGGCTGCGCCGTCAAAATGGCGGCGCGCCAGAGCCTCCACCGCCGGGTTGGTGGCGCCGTAGGGCTGGGCAAAAATCCGCGCGGATTGGCCGGTCTGTTGGCGCACGGCCGTTTGCGAATCCACAATTTCCTGCGCCATCTCATCCGGCGGCAGCAGCGGCAAAGCGGGGTGGGTGTTGGTATGCGCCCCCATCTCCCAACCGGCGACGGCCAGTTCCCGCGCCTGCGCCCAGGACATAAGCGGCAGTTCGGGAACAGACGCCATTTGTCCCGGCCAGCGGTTGCTGCGCCCCATGTAATCGGTGATGAGAAACAACGTGCCGGTAAAGCCGCGCGCCGCCATCACCGGCCAGGCGGCGGCGTAGACGCTCTCATACGCATCGTCAAAGGTGAGGGCGATACTTTTACGGGGCAGCGGCGTCCCGTTTCTTAGCCAATCGAGTATGGCCGTCAGCGTTACCGTCTGCCAGCCCCGGTCAGCCAGCGCCGCCATTTGCGCCTGGAAAACAGCCGGAGCCACAAAAACCGGCGACGACACATCTTCAACTGCGTGGTAGGTGATGATGGGAATCATAAGAGGGAGTGGTCAGTGTTCAGTGGTCAGTAACCAGTACAATCATTAACTGACAACTGATTACTGAATACCGATTACTGAATACCGATTACTGGATACTGAATACTGCCAACTGATTACTAATCACTGGCTCCCGTGAGCAGATACAACTGCTCCAACGCCTGTCGCCCCTTAACGCGGGTCGGCGGCAGCGGCTCCACCGTCACGAACGGCTTAACGACAGCATACGTCTCGCTGCTGATGATGATTTGCCCCGGCTGCGCCATCTCTTGCAGCCGCTTAGACATGTTCACCGCGTCCCCAATGGCGGAATAATCCTTGCGCCGATGGCTGCCCACATTGCCTACCACTGCTTCGCCGGTGTGTACGCCAATGCCGAAAAACAGCCATCGGTCTTCCGGTAGTTTGGTGTGGTATTCAGCCATCCGCTTTTGAATCATCAGCGCCGTCCGCACCGCCCGCGCCACATGATCTTCCTGGGGATTGAGCGGTGTGTTAAACAACGCCATCACCGCATCGCCCATGAATTTATCGGTCACGCCCTGAAAATGGGTGATGGCCTGCACCGCTTCGGTGAAATAGCCGTTGATCACCAGGATCAGCTTTTCCGGGTCGAGGTTTTCGCTGTAAGTGCTGAAACCGCGTACATCGGCAAAAAGGACGCTCATCTCGCGCCGCTGCGGCCGTTGGGCAGCATCCAGGTCGCGCACCTGATCCACTAACGCCGGTGGTAGATACCGGCGCACGCTTTCCATCCGCTTTTTCTCCGACACATCGTCCAATACCATGGCCACGCCCAATCGCTCATCCTCCGGATCACGCAGAGGGGAGAAGGTGAGGTTCAGGGTGGTGACGCCCGGCCGTTTACGGACGACGATATCTATTTCGGTGCTTTGGGTGTTGCCGTTAGCCTTGACGTCTTCGACGATAAGTCCTACCGGCAATCCCAATGCCTGCAAGGCGGCTTGATAGGTCTGGTGTATGATCGAGGCGGCCTCTGTGCCCAGAATGCGGGCGGCGGCCTGGTTGTACAGCGCCACCCGATCTTCCTCGTCAATGGTGATGACGCCGCTGGCGATGGAGGCAAATACGTTGTCCATCAGCTCTTTCATTTCGGTGATGGCTAGAAGCTGGTTGCGGGTCTGGCGGAAGAGGCGGGCGTTTTCGATGGCAACGGCCGCCTGGTTGGCAAACGCAGCCAGCATGTCCCGGTCAGCATCCCCAAAAATCCCGGCGGCGACTCGATTATCAGCATAAATGACGCCGATCACCGTCTCTTTGGTGGTCAGCGGCACGCAGAGGATGGAGCGCAGGTTATAGCTGATGATGCTTTCCTGGGCGGAGAAGCGGGGATCGGATTGGGCGTTCATCGTCACCACCGGCTCGGCCGATTCAGCCACCGTTTGCACAATGCTGCGGCTGATCTCGAAGGAGGCGGAGTTTTCGATGGTTTCCCGGTCCATGTTGCGCGCCATCTGCACTTCGAGACGGCCGCTTTCCTTATCTTTGAGCATTAGAATCGCCCGTTCCGCCTGAGTCAAGCTGATGATGGCATCCATCACCGATTTGAGTACTTCATTGAGGTCGAGCGAGGAGTTGATGAGGGCGCTGATGTCCTGCAACGCTTGAATCTGGCTGTGTTCTTTTTCTTTGGCCTGAACCCGCTCTTCCAGGTCTTCGATGTTGCGGCGGACGTAGTTGAGCAGTTTGGTGAGTTCGTCGCTCGATTCAGCGGCAGTCTGGCGGGCCAAATCTTCGCGGGACATGATGAGCGTTTGCTGCTGTCGGTTGACGGTGCCGCCCATTTTGTCAATGAGTTGACGCAGTTCTTTGAGATTTGTCTGAATTTGGGTGATTGATGGTTCAGTCAACGGAATCCCCTTTGTTTGGATTCGGTTCCGGAGGTGGGGGACGGCCGTTTTGCAGTGTCCGGAAACTTCAAAGTTCAGAGAACGTGAGTGATTAGATTATACCAGAAGCGAAAGGGGGGCAAACTGGGAATTGCGTGAAAAGACGAAGAGAGCCAATGGCAGGTGGCAAGTTCTAACCCAGCCACCGGTGACTGGTCGCTTGCTAATCACGATTCCGCTTCAATTTCTGCAATTGGCGCACGATGGCTTGGCGCAGCAGGATAGGCCGCAGTTCTTTCCACTCGTGGCGGGCATCGAAATCATCGTCAGGCGCGTGGGCCGGGCTGAACTGCCGGCGCACGAACTGCTGGGTCAGGTTGCGGATGGGGGCTTTGCCTTCGGGCACGGCCGTCGTCATCAGGTCGGCTCGTTCGTGCGGGGTGAGCGCCGGACGGAACAATACCCCCAGCCAGCCCGCCCAGTTGCCGAGACGGCCGTAACTACGCATCACATCCGACTCCACCCGCGCGTTATACGAATTGGCGGAAAAAATTGCGCCGCCGGCCGCCGCCAAAATCAGTAACCCAATCACCATTTGCCAGACAGGCAACTTGCTGACGAACCGTTGCCACGCTGTTTGATTCGATTCGGATGCGCTAAACGACGGGTCCCGTTTTAGATCATCCGGGTTAAGTTCCTCTACATCCAACAAGTTCTCCAACCGTTCATCCGGGTTAATCGGATCTTTCACATCAAACCCATCGCCGGGATTGCCGCCCGACTGATCGCGGGAAACGATGGGGATAGAGGCGGTCGGCTCAAATTGAATCCAACCATATTCGGGGAAATATACTTCTACCCAGGTGTGGGCATTGCCGGCGCGGACGCGATAGCTGCTGGTGTCCTCATTAAATTCGCCCTGGGCATAGCCGCTGACGATGCGGGTGGGGATACCCTGAGAACGCAGCATGATCGCCATCGCCGATGCGTAGTAGTTGCAATACGCTTCCTTGAGTACAAAAAGCGTGTAATGCACCGGTTCCATCCCATCCGGCGCGGCGTTGATCTGGTCGTTATAGGCGATGTTTTGGCGGAGGTAATTGCGCACCACAATCGCTTTGTCGAACACAGTCGCATACGACGCCGTTAACTCTTCGGCCAAAGCCAACGTTTCCGGGGTGATCTCATCAGGTACTTGTAAGTATCGTTCCTTGACCCAATCGGGATAATCCGTAGAGGCGGCGCGGAGACTGTCCGCATCGGCCGTGGAGACGCTAGAGGTGACGTTGTACCGATCTCCCTGGCGCAGGATGAACCGGGAACGGGCAGTCGTCACCAACTGCTTGCCAGAATCATCAGGCCTCGCTTCCACATACATCTGCTTGTCAGAAGCCACAATTTCCGGCGCGGCATACAACATGCTGGAATTGGGCATGTAGGTGACGACCGTTTGCTCGACCAGTTTGCGCATCCGCGCGTCCGGCACGTCAATTTGACCATCATCGGGAAAGTGAAGGGTGGTGTTGGCATCCTGAGCCACCCGCCAACGTCCATTTTCATAGGTGTCATACACAATCGCCTGCCAATAGACGTAAGGCAGTTGCTCCTCCACATACACATCCATGATGGCGGCGCTGCCCACCGTGCGCGGGCCTGAGAGCACCAATGTACCGGAGTATGAATCGGAGACCGGCGCGCTATAGGAGCGCAAAGCGGAGAACAGCCGGGTCCAATTATCCTGAAACCCCCGCCATGGTCCCTTGGCGCTGCTAAGGGCGTCATTGACGGCGGCATTTGCCGTCATCGTGGGCAGGCTCCAGGCCAGCGTTAACGCCACCAGCGCCGCCAGAAAACCGGCGCGGAGGAAGGTGAAGCGAATCCATTTTTCATAGCGGACGGAGGCCGCCCGCCACGCTTTTTCTTGAGCGACAAGATGGGTTTGGGCCACAAAAATCAGGGACAGGAGGAGGAATACCGCCAGGTATGCCGACATCGGTTCGGGGCCAGTGTAGTAATAGGCAAAACTGAGCAGGACGATGCCGGTGGGGATGATCACCCGCCAGACGCGAGGTGTGCGGAAAGTGAACCAGGCGGCCGTATACCCCAACAGCCAATAGACAGCGGCCGTTTGCATGACAAAAACGTACCCATCCCGACTGGTGCCGCCGTCAATCGCCTTGCGTACCCAGAGCAGGAAACGGTCAATCATGTCAAAGACACGCTGGCGCCATATCAGATCTTCCGCCTGGGGCATGTTAGCGCCCAACAAGACAGTGAGGACAAACAAGCCGTAAATGAGTGAGATGAAATTGGCGGTGTTGGTGGAGAAGCGGCTCTTGGCCAGAAGCAGACCGGTCAGCAGGGCGATGGTGGCGATGGCGGGGATGATGTGCATGCCCTGGGTCAGGTCGGTTTGCACGATGGCCAGCGTGGAGACAAAGAGCATCCCCCACAGGAGAATGAGGGTGAGCCAGCCCTCTTCAAGTCGGAATAATCGTTTCTGCATGGAAACACCTTATTGGGCGGTAAAACGAAAAGCATCATGCCCCCTCCCTGTACTGCTTTTCGTTTTATATTCTGACGCTCCCACCAATTCCTAAAACAAGCGCGTCCAGTTTTGTTTGGTTACATTATAATGAAGCGTCACCCAATTGTCACTAAGACGCTCAATGATTTAGATACGATTAACCTACGGCCGTTTCCGGCAGCGGCGTCAGATTTGCCAGACTGGAGTCGTCTAACCAACAGGATGCGAAAATTACCGGCGGCGACGATGGCGCAAAGAATAGTGAATCGAATAGACGGCCGTCTACGGATGGCGCTTAAGTTCCTGGGGCTGGGCATTATGCTGGGCGCGATTACGATGGCGTTGGGCTTAATTGCTGCCACGCTGCGGAATCTGGGCTCGGATGTGATGTCTGGCTGGCCTTCCCGGCTGAATCCAGGCACGCCGCCAAAGCCCCGTTCGGCGAAGATGTTATGATTATGATGATGGGCTGGATGGTTCTTCTCATCGGATTCATCTGGGCGTTGGGCTTGAACGGCACGATGACTTCTTATTGGAATCACTCGATTGCGGCTGAGTTGAATCCGGCGCAAGCGGGGTCGGCTCTGTTGAATCAATTGGGCGTAATTAAAGGGTCGCTGCCCTGGCTGGGGGCGCTGCGCTTCCTGGGAATGGGCATTTTGCTCACCGCCATCACGGTGGCGCTGACGGTGGTTATCCGCACGCTCCAGCACCAGGAACAGGCATTGCGCCAGTTTATCTCGGCGCGCACCGGCGCTGCCGACTAATTTAGCCTCCTTTCCCTCCTGGCAAAGGTGACGGCCGTTTCCCCGACGGCCGTCACCTTTTTTCTTGTTGGCGGCGGATGAGGTAGACGGCCGTACCCCCCAGCACAACCAACCCCACCCCCCAACTGATGAGCGGATTGAGGCCGGACGCTCCCTCAACCACAACAGGAAATCCAGTTTCGCCGCTCCCCAACGGCCCATCAACCTGAATCGTCAGGTCGTAATCGCCGCCATCTTCCAGAACAAAATCCGTTTCGTAGAACAATTTGTTAGCGGCGTCGGCCGTCGTGGCTGAGACGATGAGGATGGGCTGTCCGTTTTTTGTCACTTGCACCTGAACCTCGGCGTCAAGGACGGCCGTGTCATCCGCCGCATCAATCACCGCCACCGTCACATGCAAATCAGCCCCGGCTTGGGGAGCGGCCGTGTCCATCCACACCGATACCAGGTACGGCCCGGCCGCTTCCCGGCCAATCTGCAACGTGCCGCCCCCATGCGCCAGCAAACGGGCCGCGGACGCGATGAACAAACCAATCACCAAAACAACCATCACTCCCCGCTTCTTCATTCCTCTATCCTCCGGTTCACCAACACGCCATACACCACCGCCAGCATTAAACTAAAAGAAAACCATTGGATAGCATATCCCAGGTGCGAACCCTCGGACAATTCCACATTTCTTTCTAGCTGGAACGGCAAACCAGACACCTCGGTTTCTGGCGGCGACTCGATGACATAGATGGAGAGGAGCGGGTAGGGCAATTGAGCTTGAATGGCCATGATGTCCACCCGATACCACTCTGTGGTGGGCTGGCTGGCCGGCTCCGACTGGCCGGCGGAACGGGAAAGGGTTTGGGTGAGGCCGATGTAGCCCGCCACCGTCACCGGGCCGGCCATGTTGAATTGGGACAGGTTCTCCTTTTCGCTTTCAGGAATCCAGCCGCGATTGACGAGGACGGCCGTATCCTCTCCCTCCAGCAGCAACGGCGTCAACAAATGCACGCCCGGCCGTCCCCGAAAATTTTGCAGCTTCACCACCACCTGGTTTGCCGAATCATACGCGCCGCTCACCGTCACAAATCGATCCTTCAACTGCGACACATCCGCCGGTAAATCGGCCTCGTTCAACCAGATGGACGGCGCATCCAGCGCCGCTTGCAGCGCCGCATTGCTGGCCCGGCGCTGTTCCAGCCGATCCAACTGCCAGACGCCCAACCGCGCCAGCAGCCCCATCCCCAAAATCACCACCAGCGTCGGCAGCAGCCATTGGCGGCTGACCATCGCCCGCAAAACGAGCCAAATTCGTTTCATCAATGAGGCTCCCCCACAGGAGACATCCGATTTCTTGGAGAAATCGGATGTCTGACCAATCGGCTTTCCCCTTGCGACAGTTGTCCGGCCAAGATGAGGACGGCCACAATGTACATCATGCTCCCCAAAACCCACATGAGGATGCCGCCCAACTGCTGGTCTTCCAGCGCCGTCATGCCGCCCAACCGGGGCACGTTCAAATAATGGGTGTAAATCGGCGCAGTGGCAAAGGCGATGACCACGCCGGCGATCATGTTGGGCGGAATGGCCGAGATGAGGAACGCCATGCGCCCTATCAGCCCCATTTGCTTGTGCAGACGCGGGCCGGCGCCGGTGACGTGCCACCAAAACAGCAACCCGGCTAGAAAAAAGGAGAGATGCTCGGCGTCGTGAACCCACTCCAGGCGAAGGGCAGCGTCATAAGCGTTGGGATCGTGCCAACCGATGGTGGCGCTCACCCACACCAGCCAGGTGACGCCGGGCGTGGTCGCTTTTTGCAGACGGCCGCGCCATTTACCCTGGGGATTTATGATACGGGCGATGGCCTGGCCCAGCGGACGGCGTACCTGACCCGGCAATCCCCACAAGATGACGGGCATGGGGTTAGCGATGAGGAGCAGCGGCGGCACAACCATGATCAATAGCAAATGCTGGATCATGTGCATGTAAAACAGGTTGGCAGCCAGGGTGTCAATAGGGGACATGAGGGCGATACCGGCGATGATCAGCCCGCTCAGATAAGCGCCCAGCCGCCAGCGCGCGGTCAAGGGCTGACGGTAGGCGGTTTGGCTTCGTTGCCGCCGTCTGGCGTCGCCGGTGCGGCGGCGCAAATGCAGCCACCCCCGCGTATAAAAAGTCCCAGCCAAAGCCAGGACTAAAATCACATCAATCCGCCACCCCCAGGAAGTGAGGGCGGCTTTCAGGACAGGGTTCATCAATTACCAATGAACAATTATCAATGAACCACTCTTTTGTTCATTGCTCATTGTTCATTTCAAGAGGCCGTGCCGATGAGATAGAGCGCCGGATAGAAGAAGACCCAAATCACATCCACGTAATGCCAATAAATGGCGACGGCTTCCACGCCCCAATGTTTTTCGGCGGAGAAGTGCCCTTTACGGCCGTTATTCCAGATGATGAGCAGGAAAATGATGCCGCTCAATACATGCAGCGCGTGCATACCGGTCATGGCAAAAAACACGCCGCCAAACACGCCGTCGGTCGGTTTCAAATGACCAAACAATTCAACCCCGGCAATGCTCCCTTCCAGGCCAAACACATTCCATTCCATGACCACCACGCCGACGAAAAACAGCGTGCCCAGGAAGGCGGCAATCAGCATCCCGCTCTGGAATGTTTTGCGGTCGCCGCGCGCCATGGCGCTTTCGGCCCGGTTGACGAAAAAGCTGCTGAGCAGCAGGACGCTGGTGGCGACCAATCCCAACACCTGGCTTAAGTCTGGCCGGGTGTTGCCCCACAGCATGAAACGGGCCACCAGCAGGGCGGCAAATAAGAATATCTCCGAGAAACAGAACAGCCACAAGCCCAGCCGGTTGCTGCGCAGTTGCAATTTATACGGCGGCTCATGGCTGTGGGCGTGGTCTTCTTGATGGGCAGTTACAGCATTCATCAGTGACTCTCCTCGCGCCATAAGCGTGCAATGTGCATGAAGTTTTGCACGATGGCGGCCGCCTTGATCAAGGCGATGATGATCAACCACACGGCCGCATTGGGCACATAAACGCCGATGATATATTCGACGGCCGTCAACACCGCCAAAATCCCCAGCGTCATCAACCCCAAACGATACGCTTCACGTTTTCTATCTTCCACAATCAAACTCCTCTGACTTCTGATTTCTGCCTTACCTTCAGTCGCCGCTGGCCGGAACCGGCGCAATGTCCGTATACCGGGCGCCCTCCAGCCCATAATCATACGGGTCGCCCACCACCTCAAACGGCGTGGTGTAATTAAATTCCGGTATCGGATAAGGAATCTGCCACTCCGGCGAACGCGACCGCCACGGATTCGTCTCCGCCATCTCCTGGGAGCGGGCGCTGCTGATCAGGTTATAAACCATGATCAACACCGACCAGCCGATAATCAATCCGGCAATCGTGATCAACACCTGCGTATTGGTCACGCCCAGGTTCGGATCATAATCGGCGATGCGGCGGCGCATGCCCATGATGCCTATTCGCATCTGCCCCAGGCTCATCAGCCAGAAACCGGGAACCATCAGCCAAAAATGCAGCTTGCCCAACGATTCCTTGTACATCCGGCCTGTGATTTTTGGATACCAGTAGTAGATGGCGGCGAAGAAGGGGAAGATAAAGCCGCCGAACATGGTGGCGTGGAAATGTCCCACGATCCAATAGCTGTCATGCAAGTGCATGTCAGTGGGGATTGTGCCCAAAATCGGGCCGGTGACGCCGCCAATCAGGAAGACGGAAATCGCGCCCAGCACAAAGAGCATCGGCGTCTCAAACGAGAGTTTCCCTTCCCAAATTGTAGCCACCCAACTGAAGAACTTGACGCCGGTCGGTACCGCCACAAACAATGTCGAAATCATGAACCAGGTACGCAGCCCTTCCGACAAGCCGGCCACAAACATATGGTGCGCCCACACCAGGAAACCGACCAGCGCAATCGCCAGACTAGAGAGCGCGATCCATTTGTAACCGAACAGCGGCTTGCGCGAAAACACCGGCAACAGCTCGCTGATGACGCCCAGGCCGGGCAAAATGAACACGTACACCACCGGATGGGAGTAGAACCAGAACAAATGCTGATACAACAGCGGGTTGCCGCCGCCGGCCGGATCAAAGAAATTGAGTCCGATGGCGCGTTCCGTCACCACCATCAGCAAAGACATGCCCACGGTTTGGGTGGCGGTGGACTGGATAATGGAAGTGGCTATAGCCGCCCATACGAAAATAGGCATCCGAAACAACGTCATCCCTTTGGCCCGCATGGTGGCTACCGTCACCAGCAGGTTGATGGAACCGGCGATGGAGGAAAAACCGGTGATGTAAAAGCCGAGCAGGAACAACTGCACCCCCAACGGCGCCCGCAGGCTGAGGGGCGGGTAAGCCACCCAGCCGGTATCCCAGCCGCCAACCATCATCCCGGCCAGAACCAGCGCTACCGCCGGAATCCCCACCCAATAGCTGAAGGCGTTGAGCCGAGGAAAGGCCATGTCGGAGGCGCCGATCATCAGCGGAACCAGGTAGTTGATCATGGCGCCGACGCCGAGCAGGATGCTGACGATCATGACGATGCCGTGGGCGCTGAACAGGGTGTTGTAAGAATCGTTGGTGAGAAATTGCATTCCTGGCTGGGATAGTTCCAGGCGGAAGATGAGGGCGAAGATGCCGCCAACCAGCAGAACGAAGATGCTGGTGTAGCCGTACTGGATGCCGATGACTTTGTGGTTCACATCCACGTTGAGGTAGCGCGACCATTCCGGTTTTCCTTCCGGCGCGCCATGACGCAGCGGCGTCTTTTTGCCGAACATCCATTTGATCCAGTCGGTGAGGACGCCAGCGGCGAGCAGGAAGCCGAGGGCGCCGACGAGGGCGCCGAAGACGACGCCCGGTTCGTTGTTGTCGGGCAGCCCCATGCTGCTGCGGATGAGGCTGATGAAGCCAATGCCGCCAGCCGTGCCGATGGCTTGGCCGATAAGCCCTTTGACGTATGCGGAGGTGAGCCAAATCTTTAATGTTCTCATACTCTTTCCCTTTACTCTTCCAGGGTTTGGATGTAGGCGATCAGGTCGGCGATGATGTCAATCTCGACGCCTTCGTCCGCCAGGATTTCAGCCTGTTTGTCGGCGAATAGTTGTTCGTAGATCGGCTGCATGACGTTGGGGTATCCCGCTACAATTTGGGCCGCCGGATCGAGGATGGCGTTGTGGATGTACTCATCATCAACGGTGATGGTAGCGCCGTCTTCTAGTTGTTCGGTACGGCCGTACAACCCCAGCCAGGACGGCCCCACCAGCCGCGACCCATCCACCGAATGACAGCCAGCGCAGCCAAAACCTTCATTACTGTACCAGAACGCGCCGCGTTCTTCCGGCGTTAGTTGGGCGAAGGCGGGGCGATCCTGCCGCTCATCTATCCAGGCGTCAAAATCGGCGGCGGACAGCACCCGCACTTCCGCCTGCATAGATGAGTGGGCATTGCCGCAAATTTCGGCGCAGCGCAGCCGGTAATTACCGATCAGGGTGGGGGTGATACGCAAAAATGTCTTGCGCCCCGGCACCAAATCTTGCTTCACGCGGAATTCCGGAACCCAGAAAGAGTGGATGACATCACTGGATTCCATCTCAAACACGATGGGCTGATCCACCGGCAGCGCCAGTTCAGCAGATTCCAAATTGTCGTATTCAGGATATGCAAAGGTCCACCGCCACTGTTCGCTATACACCTTGACCACCATCTCAGCCGGGTCCGGCCGCACCAGGTTGCGCAAGGTGACGACGGCCCACGCGGCAAAGCCGATGACCAGAATGACAGGTACTACCGTCCAGGTAATTTCCAGGCCGGTGTGGCCGTGAATGTGGGGGCCGTCTTCGGTGTCGCCTGGCTGCCGACGAAAGACGACGGCCGCATACAGCACAAACACCATGATCAGCGAAAAGAGGAAGGCGATGATGGCAAAGTGGGCCTGGAACATGGCGTCAATCGGCCCGGCTTCTTCGCTGGCGGCCAGCGGTAAGGCGTAAAGGTTCGTCAGGACAAAATACAAGGCCACAGCGACGATGAGTACCAGCGCGCTGACAGTGATTAAATGCTTTTGTCTTCTCATAAGTTTTCTGTTCCCTTCAGTGGTTGGTAAAGGAGGGGGCTGCATGAATGGATTAACCCGCGTTGAGGTAGACGACGAGAACCAGACCCAGGCCAACAATCAGCAGGCCGGACGCCAATACCCAAATGAAATCGCCGGGCGACTCTTCCAGGGTGTCCATAAAACGGGGGCGCATAAACCAGACGAGGGGCACGGCCGTGACCGCCACCAAAGAGCCAACGATGAGTAAAGCCGAATTGACCGCAGAACCGCCCATGATAAATTCTCCGGACGGCACCAGCGCCCCATCCAGATACATGCCAAAGAAAATGACGAACATCAAGATGACGAGCGAGGTGGACAGCGCCGACCAGCGCGGCATGTCATGTTCTTCCGGTTTGGTATGCGTGGTTCGATCCACCCGCATATTGTTGACCCGTTCTTTTTCCAGCTTGGCCAGCGATTTTTCATTGGCTTGATACGCTTCACTCGCTTTCAAGGTGGAAACCTGATGAAAAAGCAAGGCGTTAATCGCCGAGAACGCCAGCCCGCCGCCAATCACCAAAGCAACGGTGATCCCGGTCAGGATACCCAACAGTTCCAGGCTGTTTAAGGTCACCGAATCGGCAGCGAAAGGCAAGTCAATGCGGATGGTTCGCAGCTCAGGCGTCACGCGCGTGGTTTCACTGCTCAACAGCGGCGATACGAAGGGCCAGGACGCCACCGCCAGGCTGATCAAAATCACAAGGGCCAGCGCGGCCGTTAAATTGCGAGAAGATGAATTTTGACTCAAGGGATTGTCTCCTGCTAAATGGTGTTGGGGTGCTGGTGCATCCAACGAAAAATTCTAGCACAAACTAGAGGTCGGGCAAAAACGACTTTGCTTTTTCATAAAACCGTAAGATTTTTCATAAAAAAACCACGCACCGTCACCAATACGTGGCTCAACGCCTACCTCTCTTCAGCCACCCCCAACTTTAGTCACTTTACATTTTAGTCACTTCAGTCACTTTAGCCACCTCAGTCACTCTCCATAGCAAACCACCGCCACCGTGCCGGGGCCGACATGCGTGCCAATCACCGGACTTATATTCGAGCGCAGCAGCGTGTCCGGATTCAGCCGTTCCTTCACCGCCTCAAAAATCATCGCTCCTTCATCCGGTGACAGCGCATCAATCACCGCCGCCCGAAGATTTTGCTTGCCCGCCATTTCTGCCGCCAGCGTATCCAGCATATGGTTGATCGCCTTCTTTTTGGTGCGAATCTTGGCCAACGTGTCAATCTTGCCATCCGCCAGATGCAACACCGGCTTCATGGACAACATCGAGCCAACCAGCCGGGCTGCGCCGCCAATCCGGCCGCCGCGATGCAGGAACTCCAGCGTGTCCACTACGAACACCACCCGCATTCCGGACACCATCGCCCGCGCCTTTTCGGCCGCGGCTTTGTGGTCAGCGCCCTCGGCCACGGCCTGGGCGGCCGCCAGCGCCATAAAGCCCAATCCCATCACCGTCGAGCGGGAATCGACGATCTCGATAGGGTAGTCGCCCATCATCTTCATCGCCGACCGCGCCGAGGCTTGCGTGCCGCTAAGAGGTTCGGAGATCAAGACAGCGGTAATGGATTCGGCCGTTTCCGCCACCTTAGAGAAAAACTCGAAGAATTCACCGGCAGATGGCTGGGAGGTGGTCGGCATCGCTTTGGCAGTTTTCAGGCGAGTATAAAACTGGTCTGGGGTGATGTCTATTTCATCTTTCAGGCTTTCCCCCTCCCAATTCACGATTTGGGGGATGACGTGGATGTTGTATTGCTCCCTTAACTCGTTGGGAATCCCAGCGGTGCTGTCAACAACAATGGCTACTTTTGCTTTGGTCATAGTGTGCCTCCTCTTCCTTAATCAATAAAAATCAATAAATGAATATCCAGAATGGATATACCAGACATCCGATTTCTTCTAATCAAGCGCCAAACATGGTGATTGACAAGAAATCGGATGTCTTGTCTCACGGATTAACTGCGGCGGCGGCGGAACAAACTGCGCCGAGGGGATGGCTCCTGCTCGCCGCGAAAATCTTCGCGCAACGACAGCAAGGTGCGATGATACAAAGATTTAATCGCGCCTTCGCTTCGTCCCATAATGTCCCCGATTTCAGCATTGGATAGTTGTTCCACAAATTTTAAGTTCAGTAGTTCCTGACGATCGGCCGGCAGACGGCGGATGGCTTGCAGCAGGGCCGTTTTGTCTTCCATGATTTGCGTCAGCAACTCTGGCCCATCCTCATTGACCCGCCATTGAGTGATGTCGTCCAGGGACAGGATTTTGCGACGGCTGCGATCCCGATGGTAATTGGCAACCAAGTTGTGGGCGATGCGATAGAGCCAGGCGGAGAAGGGTACGCCCATATCCTGATAGTTGCCGATATGCTGCATAGCCCGGACAAAAATACGAGCGGTCAAGTCTTCAGCGTCGGCCGCATTGCTGGTTCGATAGTAAACGTAGTTGTAGATGCGGTCAACGTAACGTTCGTAAAGCTGCCCGAACGCTTCTTTGTCGTTTTTAGCTCGCTTGATCAGGGCTGACTCGTCGGCGCCAGTATCCAATGCCGGGTTCCTGCCTGGTGTTACTGGCGTGTTCTCCGTAATTAAGAAAAACACGCCATGAGGGATTTGGTTACGGCCGTTAGTATATCAGCCAGCCTACGCCCTGCCTAACTGTGATTTTGCACTGGAGATGAGAGACTTTGCTAAATTTAGGTAAAAGGCAGTTGCACACGGAGGCCAATCGTCAGGCGAAACGCTTGACGACGCATACCTCGTCGGCTATGCTGTTTGCCCATGAGCGAAAGAAGCAAAAGAGGCCGCCGCTGGGGCGGGTTGGATGGGGTAAGCTGCGTCGGATCACTGTTCATCTTTGTGGTGATGGCGGCGATCATGGGCAGTTTGCTGGGCAGCGCCGATGTAGAACCGGAAGCCGGGCTGGCGGCGCCGGCCGCGACCACGGCCGCCCCCACCCACACGAAGACATCAACCCACACGCCCACAACCACCCCCACCGATACGCCCACCGCCACCCTGGAACCGACGCAAACGGCAACGGCCGCGCCCACCGAGACAACCACCCCCGCCTTGCCGCCCACATTCACCCCGCCGCCCCTGCCCACAGACACCCCCTGGCCCACGTTCACCCCAACCGCCGACCCCACGCCGCTGCCCCTGCCCACCCCGCAGGGCGTTTACAGTTGGACGCTCAAAGCGCCCATCCTCATGTACCATTACATCAGCGTCCCGCCCGAAGGCGCCGACGAATACCGCATCCGCCTTTCCGTCTCCCCGGCCCGCTTCCGGGAGCAGATGGCATACCTGGCGGCCAACGGCTTCACTGCCATTGACTTGTACGACCTCTCCCGCGCCATCACCAATAAACAAGAACTGCCGGAAAAGCCGGTGATCATCACCCTTGACGACGGCTACCGGGACAATTACGAAAACGCCTTTCCCATCTTGCAGGAGTTTGGCCTGAAGGCGACGATTTCATTAGCCACCCAATTCCTGGATGACGGCCACCCCGATTATTTGACCTGGGAGATGGTGGAGGAGATGGCGGCGGCCGGCATTCGCTTTGAGCCGCACAGCAAAACCCACGCCGACTTGAGCGGCCAGTCCCGCGATTATTTGATTTACCAGATTCTCGGCTCGCGGGAAACCATTGCGGCGCATGTGGGTTACACGCCTCGGTTTTTTGTTTATCCCTCCGGCCGATACGATGCCGATACCATCCGAATTCTGCAAGAGTTGGATTTTTGGGGGGCGTTGACGACATGGAGCGGCAAGTGGCATGGTTTTACTGGCCGGTTTGAGTGGACGCGGCTGCGGGTGCGCAACAACACCTACCTGCCGGAATTCGCCGACCTGGTTGATCCGGGGGATACAGTGCGCGGCAAACCGGTGGAATGAAGGATGAAGGATGAGGGATGAATCTTAAAGGGAAAACGGCGATTGTGACCGGGGGCGCGGTGCGGGTGGGGCGGGCGTTGACGTTGGCGTTGGCGGAGGCGGGGTGTGATGTGTTCATCCATTACGGCCGTTCCGCCGCCCCGGCCCAACAAACCCAACAGGACGCGATGGATTATGGGGTAGAAGCGCACATTCACAGCGCCAATCTGGCCGATGTGGACGCGGCGATGGGGATTTTGCCGACGGCCGTAGCCCAATTCGGCCGGGTAGACATTCTCATCAACAGCGCCGCCATCTTCCCCGAAACTGACAGCTTTGAAAACAGCGGCCCCGGCCTGTGGCAAACCCTGTTCGCCGTCAACCTGCGCGCCCCCTTCCTGCTCAGTCAGGCCTTCGCCGCCCAGATTCCGGCCGACGGCCGGGGCAAAATCATCAACATCCTCGACGCCCGCGTCCGCCAGCCCGCCCCCGACCATTTTGTGTACCGGTTGACCAAAGGGGGCTTGTGGCAGATGACGGAGACGATGGCGCACGCCCTAGCGCCGCGCATCACTGTCAGCGGCGTAGCGCTGGGCGCCATTCTGCCACCGCCGGGGCAAGGGCAGGCGTATCTGGACGATCTGGCGCAATCTCGTGTGCCCCTGCGCCGGGCCGGGAACGCCGACATCGTGGCCGAAAACGTCCTCCATCTGTTGCGACAGGATTTTCTCACCGGCGTAGTCATCCCCATTGACGGCGGCGAGTTTCTGTAATTGGACAACGGCCGTTTTTGTTCGTACTATTTGACAAAGTCACAGACGCCCCTGTAGCCTGATTTTGTAAATCGCGCGGCGATTTGCAAAATCGCCCTACATTTTTGAAGGAGATTTTGGCGATGCAACACCAGGAAGGAACATTCAACGGTTACGGCAATTTGGAACTGTTTTATCAAAGCTGGCTGCCCGACAGCCCATTAAAAGCGGTCATCGTGCTGGTGCATGGCCTGGGCGAACACAGCGGCCGTTATCCCCATGTTGTCAACCATTTGGTTCCGCAAGGGTTTGGCATTTACGCGCTGGATCATCGGGGACACGGCCGTTCCGCCGAAAAACTGTGCGCTCATGTCATGGATTGGGCCGAATATCGCGGCGATTTGGAAAAGTTCATCCAATTTGTACGCGGCCAACAAC
Organism: Chloroflexota bacterium; assembly: GCA_024277135.1. GTDB lineage: Bacteria > Chloroflexota > Anaerolineae > Promineifilales > Promineifilaceae > JAJRVV01. Next base: position 18,948 of record JAJRVV010000117.1, read on the forward strand.
CGGACGCCCCCCTGTTCCTGATGGGGCACAGCATGGGCGGCCTCATCGTTCTCAATTACACCCTCCATCACCCTGAAGGTTTGCCAGGCGTCATCGCCTCGGCCCCGGCCGTCGGCGCTGTAGACGCCAACCCGCTGCTGCTGTTCGTCGGCCGCATCCTCTCTCGGATCAAGCCTGATTTCTGCCTCGATTCACAGCTAGACGTGAACGGCCTCTCCCGCATCCCGGAAGTGGTGCAGGCGTACCAGGACGATCCGCTGGTCACAGGCAAAGTTTCGGCCCGGTGGAGCACGGAATTCATGGCGGCGATTGATTGGACGCGGCAACATGCGGCCGAATTGCAGCCGCCCCTGCTTATCATTCACGGCGGCGACGACACACTGGTTCCCCCGGAAGGCAGCCGCATCTTCTTCGATTTGGTGGCGCATGGTGACAAAGAGCGCATTGTTTATCCGGGCGGTTATCACGAAAATCACAACGACCTGCACCACGAACAAGTCACGGCCGACCTGGAGCGGTGGCTCACAGCCCATCTGTAAAAGGGTGCATTTCAAATGAGTTGAGAAGTAGCCGCGGTATCCCTACCGCGCAAGCGTAAGCGCGGTAAGAAACCGCGGCTACTAAAAAAAACACCCTCTGTAAAATTGTCAATGAGTAACGCGATGAAAGATAAAGTTCTCGTCAAAGATTTGCTGGTGCGCGGCATCGTGGGCATCAACCCGGAAGAGCGCGTCAAGAAGCAGGATATTCTCATCAATCTGGTGTTGTTCACCGATGTCAGCCGGGCGGCCGTCAGCGACGATATCGAAGATGCGGTGAATTATAAAAGCATCACCAAGCGGGTGATTCAGCATGTCGAAGAATCATCCGATTTCCTAGTGGAAAAGCTGGTGTCAGATATCGCCCGCATCATTCTGGCCGAGTTTCCGGTGCAGCGGGTGATTGTGCGTGTGGAAAAGCCGGGCGCGCTCCGCTTTGCCAAATCGGTGGGCATCGAAATCGAGCGGACGCGGGCGGATTTTGCGGGTTGACGCCACAGAGAACACAGAGAGCGCCGAGAAAAACCAAATCTCTGAGTTCTCTGCGTCCTCTGTGGCAAAACACACCCATGAATGAGATTGTGGTGTTGCTTGGCTCGAATATCGAGAAAGAGAAGAACATTCCGGCGGCGGTGCGGCTGCTGGCGGAACTGTGCCGGGTGACGGCCGTCTCCCCCGTTTACGAAACCATCCCGGTCGGCTTGTTGAATCAGCCCAACTTTTTCAATACGGCCGTCCTCCTGGAGACCAACCTGGGCGCCACCCAATTCAAAGAGCAGGTATTGAACAAAGTAGAACGGCAGCTCAAACGAGTGCGCTTTGCCGAAAAGAACGCGCCGCGCACCATTGATATGGACATCGTGCTGTGCAACAACGATATCTTCGCCTACGGCAGCCACCGCGTGCCCGACCCCGATTTGCTGAGATGGGCGCACGTGGCCGCGCCGGTAGCCGATCTGGTAGGCGACAGCCCCCACCCGGAAACGGGCGAACCTATATCGATTATTGCGCGTCGTCTGGTGGAAAAAGCGACCGTGGACGGCCGTCCGCCCCTCTGGCCCCGCCCCGACATTCAACTGACAACAATCAACAAAGAACAGTCAACGAATAACGACGATTTACGCTTCAGTTAAAGTGAGACTAACCGGGCAATGATCGGAGCCTGTCACTTCGGGGTGAATGGCGGCGTCCGCCACCCTGGGCCAGACATCATCGCTGACGAAAAAGTAATCCAGCCGCCAGCCCACATTCCGCGCCCGCGCCCGCGCATAATTGGCCCACCAAGTGTACGCCCCCGCCTGTTCCGGGTACAGTCTGCGGAAAGTGTCCACATACCCCTGACCGATGATCTGGTCAATCCAAACCCGTTCTTCGGGCAAAAAGCCGGTTTTCTTTTGATTCGGTCGCGGCCGGGCCAGGTCAATCTCGCGATGAGCGGTGTTCACGTCGCCGCAAAAGATGATGGCCTTCCCCTGCGCCCGTAATTCGTTGCAAAGAGCCAGAAAGTCCGCTTTGTACTGCATTTTGAACGGAACCCGGCTGTGGTCGCGGCCGCCGTTGGGGAAGTAGGCGTTGATGAGGACAAAATCGGCGTACTCGGCAACGATGGTGCGCCCCTCCCGGTCAAAGTCGGCAATGCCCAGCCCGATTTGCACCGACAACGGCTCGGTTTTGGTGTAGAGGGCCACGCCGCTGTACCCTTTTTTCTCGGCCCAGGCCCAGTAGGTGTGGTAGCCGGACGGCCGTCGCAGTTCCGCATCCAGTTGATCAGGGTGACAGCGAGTTTCCTGCAAGCCTAAAACATCTGGTTGGGCTTGGTGCAGCCAATCGAGAAACCCCTTGCGGGCGGCGGCGCGGATGCCGTTGACGTTCCAGGAATAAAGCGTGAGCGGTTGCATCATCGGTTATCCTTGAAACTGCGCCATGTACGCCTTGATTTCCGGCAGAGCGGTCAACTTCTCGTAGAAGAAGTTGTTGACGATGTTGATCACGGCGCTGCGAGACGCTTTCACCTCCGCCTGCCACAATTCCGGGTCGTCGCTTTGCGTGGTCATGGCATGGCGCAAGCGCAGCAACAAGCGCACGATCTCCGCTTCCTCTTCCCCCTCCAGCGCTTCCACCACTTTGAGAATAAGCTGATCGGCCTGACGGGCGGCCGTTTCCCAGGAGATGTCGAGACCGGGTTGTAGCGCTTCGTCAATGGTACGGATCAGCGCCCACACCTGATACAGCATCGAGGCCGGTTCATCAAACAGTTCCCGCACAAACGCCGCTTCATGATAACGGCCGGTCAGCCGGAAGATATTGTACATGCGCTTGGCTGCCTTGCCGTAGTTGATTTGTTTGCTGACGTATTTGCTCACCTCTTTTTCTAACCGCGCCACATAATCGTCTAAAGCGTTGGCCGAAACGTGCTGGCTCAGTTTGGAGAAGATGGGGATGGAAGCGGCATCCAGATACACTTCCTGAAAATAGGGGTCGAGGTAGCCATCCAATGGGGTGATGGAACCGTCCGGCGCTTCCCAGGTGACATCAAGCATGTTGCTGACATTGGCTAACTGGCCTCGCACCGGATCGGCCACCACCCAATCCAGCTTGATCCAGCCGGAATCCAGCGCCGCTTCTGCCCAGGTGATGGTTTGCTCACGACCGTCTGCATCTGTCACCTCAATCTTGCCGGCGCTAACCTCAGCCACCGTCCAGGAAATGGAAGAACCAGCCTGATAGGCACGGCCGTCCCGCATTACATCCGCCGGGTAAGAGCCAAACCGTGCCTCCATCAGTTGGTACGTCGGCCCCTTCGCCGTGGCCAATGCCTTTTCCCTCACCAGCCGGGCCAGCGTTTGACACGCCGCTTCTCTCGTTTCCGCCTGGATGTTAACCCGCTCGAAAAAGTCGCAGTCGCCCGGATAAGTCTGAATCTTCGACTGTGCCGCCGAACCAGACAACGCCAGCGCCGTTTCCACGCCCGGCTCATCCACAAACTCCACCAACTGTCCCATCTGCCGGAAATATGCCAGGTCATCCGGGCTGAAATCGAGCATCGTCACCGCATGGCCGAACACGCCGGTGCGGGTATCCACCACAATCTGCTCATCCACTTTCATGGCGGCCATCGCCGTCAGCCATTGGGTGGCTTCGGTTTCGTCCACTTCCACGCCCAGTCGCTGCGCCGATTCGATGATGCGTGCCACATCACCGGCAGCTTGAGATTCACTCATCGGTTTCTCCCTTCATGCTTGTCTAAAATTCACTTTCTGTGACCGGAGACTGGAGATTAGAGACTCAGTAGATCAAGATTTTCGCCACGAATGCCACGAATTACACGAAAAACACGTTCTTAATTCGTGAAATTTGTGCAATTCGTGGCAGATTTTGGATCTACTGAGACTGGCGGTCTCCAGTTCACCACTCTCCAGTCTCAAAACAGGCAATTTGTTTGGACGCCCGCTCAATTATTGGGGTTAAATTTTGACGGCCGTCACCAACTGTTGGAAATGGCGTACCCCTTCCTGCAAAAATTGTTCCTGCCAGCGGCGAATGCGGTTGTGGGTATGGGCCGGTTCCTGTGTAGACGGCCGTGACAGAGACTCAAGTTCCAACAGCAGATCCCCATTTGCCTGCCAGGTCAAGCGGGTTGACCAACGCCCGGCCACCGCGTGCGGCGACACCGACACATAGTCGTAGCCCACCCGGCGCGGCTCCGTCACCGCCTTTGCGATCTCCACCAACCCCAGCACATCCAGCAGCGGCCGTCCGAACAACCGCCACACATGAAACCGCTGCACCACCCGGTCGCCGGCCTGCAGCCAACGGCCGTCCCCCAAATCAAAATCGCCAAAATGGGACATCAGCCGGTTCGGGTACAACTGGAAACGCATCAACAAATCAGCCGCATGGCGAAATAGTGCGCCAGATTCAGCGTGGACAAGGACGTTTTGATGCTGACGCCTTTGCCAGCTTTCATCCATTTGAGCAGGGGGGGTAAAAGTAACGGCCGCATCCTGCCAAACGTCCAGATAGATGACATCGCAGCAACCATCATCAAACCAGGACAAAGTCGCAGAAGTGAGGCGCGGTTTCGCAGGTTTCGTTTGTGCCAAAATAGGATTCCTCTTCGCCGCCTGACCAGGGGTGGGATGATGCCATGATGGTAGGCCAGAATGATTGACATAGTGTAACCAGATTCAGAGTCAATATCAACCCCTTCCCCCAAATGTGGCGCACAAAGCTAAACGTTGCTATTGCGAAAATTTGCGATAAGATACCGTCGTGCATGATCAATTAGATTTTCTCAACCAGATTCGCTCACAGGGATACCGGGTGACGCCGCAGCGACAGTTGATTTTAGACACCTTGTGCCGGCTGGGCGGCCACGCCACGCCCGCCGAATTGTATCAACAAATTCGGCCGCAAATGCCCTCGCTGAATCAGGCGACGGTGTACCGGGCGCTGGATTTTTTTTGCGCATTAAACTTGGTAGCTAAAACAGAATGGGATGGCAGCAGCGTCTACGAGATCATGGGTGATGTGCCGCATCACCATTTAATATGTCGAAAGTGCGGCTATTCAGAAGTTTTGGATGACGACCATTTGCAGGAATTAGGCGATCATTTACGGCAGGAGCACAACTTCAAAGCGGAATTCAATCATCTGGCTATTACCGGCTTGTGTGCCCAATGCCTGAGCAGTGGAGGTGACGGATGATTTTGGCAGCGGTGCAGGTTTTGCACATACCGGATGGTTTTTTGAGTGTGTCGGTGTCATTGATTTTCTGGTTGGTGACGCTGGCGGTTTTGTTTGTGGCGGTGCGGCAGACGCGGGATGCGTTTGATGAAAGCCTGGCTCCGTTGGCCGGGATTATGGCCGCTTTCATTTTTGCGGCGCAGATGTTGAATTTCCCGGTAGCGGGCGGCACGTCGGGACACTTGTTGGGCGGCGCTTTGGCAGCGGTGACGTTAGGCCCCTGGGTGGGGATGCTGGTGATGACGGCCGTCATCGCTTTGCAAGCCTTATTGTTTCAGGATGGCGGTTTGTTGGCGATGGGGGCCAACATCTTCAATATGGGATTGTTGACAGTATTGGTGGGCGTCGCCTTTTGCCGGCTGGGCGACGGCCGTAGTTTGCGCCTGAAGCTGGGATTGACGGCCGTCGCCGCCTGGCTGTCGGTGATGGCGGCGGCGTTGGCGACGGCCGTGCAGTTGTGGTTAAGCGGCACAATCTCTTTGAATGTGGTGATGCCGGCGATGCTGGGCGTTCATGCGCTGATCGGCATTGGCGAAGCGGCGATCAGCGTGGCCGCGCTCAGCTTCATCTGGCGCGCCCGCCCCGATATGCTGGCTGCCGGGGGATCGGCCCAAAGCCGGGGCTGGGTCTTGCCCGGTTTGCTGATCGCGCTGACGGTGGCACTGCTCTCGCCGCTTGCCGTCGCCGATCCGGATGGCCTGGAACGGGTAGCTGCGGATTTGGGCTTTTTTCACACCTCTCAGACCGCCCCTTTCTCCATTTTACCTGATTACAACGTGCCCTTTTTAGGGAATAGTTCACTTTCCACGATCGCCGCCGGACTGGTTGGGGCGCTGGTCGCGGCCGGACTGACGGCCGTGCTGGTGCGAGCGCTGCGCCGCCAACCAGTGAACAACGAGCGGTAATCGATGATTTCGGCCAGCTTTGACCGTTTTTTGTACCGGGACAGCCTCATTCACCGGCTGGATGCGCGGGTGAAAGTGTCGGTGACGCTGTTGTTTATCCTGTCGAATGCGCTGCTGCCGGATGGGGCGTGGCCGGCCTTTTTGTTGGCCGGGCTGCTGGTGGCGGCGGTGGGGATGCTGGCCCACTTTAGCGTCTGGTTTGCCATTAAGCGGTCGTTTGTGGCTCTGCCCTTTGCTCTGGCAGCGGTGACGGTGTTGTTCACCATTCCGGGACGGCCGTTGCTGACCATTCCGCTTGGTTCCTGGCAGCCCATCATCACCGACGCCGGTTTTTTGCGCTTTACCAGCATTCTGGTTCGGAGCTGGTTATCGGTGCAGATGGCGATTTTACTGACGGCCGTCACCCCCTTCCCCGACCTGATCCACGCCCTGCGCCATTTGCGCGCGCCGCAGCCCATCGTCACCATCATCTCCTTTATGTACCGCTATTTGTATGTGCTGGTAGATGAAGCGGGGCGGCTGATGCGAGCCAGAGAAGCGCGCAGCGCCCGGTTGAGCCAAAAGGGAGGCGGCGCGTTAGCGTGGCGGGCGCGGGTGGTGGGTCACATGGCCGGGCAGTTGTTCCTGCGCAGCTATGAGCGCAGCGGCCGGGTGTACCAGGCGATGTTGGCAAGAGGCTATCGCGGCCATTTGCTGACGATGAACCCGCACGTGTTGGCCAGAGTGGATTGGTTCGCCTTATTCATCAGCGGTTTGTGGTTGACGGTCGTGCAGTTGACCGGTTTTATCTTTCGTTTTTAGAAACTATGCCTGTTGTACACAAAACGGCCGTCTCCCAGCGCGCAACGCCAGACGCCCGGCCCACACTCCAAATCGAAAACCTGACCTATAGCTACCCCGATGGCTTTCAAGCGTTGCGCGGCGTCTCTTTGCAAATTGATGCCGGCGAGAAAGTGGCGTTGGTGGGGCCGAACGGAGCCGGCAAAAGCACGCTCATCCTGCATCTGAACGGCATTTTCACCGGCGAGGGAAGGGTGGAAGTGGCGGGCTTGCCGGTGATAAAGCCAAATCTACCCCAGGTGCGGGCAAAGGTGGGGCTGGTGTTCCAAAACCCAGACGATCAGCTTTTTTCGCCGACGGTGTTTGAGGATGTAGCATTTGGGCCGCTGCACATGGGGCTGCCAGAGATTGAGGTGCATGAGCGGGTGACGCAGGCATTGACCCAGGTGGGCATGAGCGAATTCAGCCAGCGGATGCCGTACCACCTGAGCATGGGGCAGAAAAAGCGGGTGGCGATTGCCACGGTGCTGGCCATGGAGCCAGACATCCTGGTGTTGGATGAACCGTCGGCCGGGCTGGACCCGCGGGCGCGCCGCTCACTCATCAACTTACTGCGGGATTTGCCCCTGACGATGCTGGTGTCTACGCATGATTTGCGTATGGTACAGGAGTTGTTCCCGCGCATGGTGATCATGGACGAGGGAGAGATAGTGGCGGATGGGGAAACGGCCGTCCTCCTGCGTGATGAATTGTTACTGGCAAAACATGGTCTGGAACGGCCGTGATCGCCGCATTCTCACAAACTATTTAAGTCTAACTCAGGTATTATTTAGAAAACAAGGCTATATTCTAAGCTAGAAGTCGCCAAAAGCAAACAGCCCCGGTTCTCCCTCCTGGCCGGGGTTGTTTGCTGTTTATGGGTTACTCGCGGCAATAACGGCGCGGGACGCGGGTGTTGATGTTGGTCAGCGCTTCATAGGGAATCGTTCCCGCCCATTCCGCCAAATCCTCGCAGCGAATCGCTTCCCCGCCCATCTCGCCGATCAGTACCACTTCATCATCGTTATAGGCCGAGTTCCATTCGATGTTCACCATCAGTTGATCCATGCAAATGCGGCCTACCACCGGATATTTTTGGCCGCGAATGATGACCTGCGCTTTGCCTGACATACGCCGAAAATACCCGTCGCCATACCCTACCGGCACGGTGACGACCCGCACCATATGGTCGCTTTGCCAGGTAGAGCCGTAGCTGATGGGGTGGCCAGGCTGGACGACTTTGAAGTAAACGACGCGGGATTTCCAGGACAGCGCCGGTTTTACCGCAATGGTGCGGGCGGCCGCAACGGAGGGATAGACGCCATAAAGCAGGATGCCGGCGCGCACCATGTCGAAATGGCTGTCTGGCAGTTGCAGGATGGCGCCAGAGTTCGCCATGTGGCGCAAGGACGGGCGCGGCCAGCCCCGTGTTTGGTAGAGGGACAGCGTTTCATTGAAACGTTCTAGCTGTAATTTGGCGGAGGTCAATCGGGCCGAATCGGCGTTGGCGAAGTGGGAGTAGATACCTTCCACCTGACAGTGGCGGCAGCGCGCGGCCGTTGCCAGCAAACTTTCGGCGTTGTAATAATGCACCCCAATCCGCTCCATGCCCGTGTCAATTTTCAGATGAACTTTGCCGGTGACGCCCAGGGCCGCGGCCGCTTCTTCCACTTGCAGCAGTTTTTCCACCGAGGAAGCGGTCAACGTCAGGTCATATTTCAAAAAAGTGGGCACCTGATTGCCCAAGATGCCGCCCAAAACCAGGATGGGCGCGGTGATGCCGGCTTGCCGCAGCAAAATCCCTTCTTCCAAAAAGCGACGCCGAGGTAGGGCGCCCCCAGCGAAACCATGTGGCGAGCGATTTCCACCAGGCCGTGCCCATACGCATTGGCTTTGAGGATGGGCATGATGGCGGCGGGCGCAACGGCCGTCTGGATGGCGCGGTAGTTTTCACTGATGCGGTTGAGGTTGATCTCGGCGATGGTGGGACGAATCACATTGTCATCGGCGCCGATGGTCAGCTGGTTGAAAACAGACATGCGGCTATTGTATCCCAGCCAAAAAGATTTGCCCCTTGTCATGAACTGGCGCAATCCGTACAATTGTCATACAACTTTGATCGTTACAAGTTTATAGAAGCAAACGGCCGTGCGGGAGAGAACAGTGAACCGCTTCACTGTCGCCGAAGGGGCAAGGCTGGCAGCCGCCAGTTGAAACTCTCAGGCAAAAGGACCGTATGGCCGGGTACTTCTGGAAAGCGAACACAGTAGGCGCGGTTTCTTACCGCGTTTGCGTCGGCGCGGTAAGGATACCGCGGCTACAACTTCGCACCGAAGGGGCAAACGGCGTTACCGGCGCTGTGAATCTCTCAGGTTAATGACAGAGGATGCCAGCAATATCCTGTATTGTTGTGCGTCCTCTTTTTGTTTGAGGGCCAGTCGTTTTTGAGGAGAAAGTTATGAGTCAAGTTCCAGCCATTTTATTGTATACAAAAGAAGATGAGTGGATTAAGGTGGATGGCGACGAAGCCACCATCGGCGTCACCGATTATGCACAAGATGCCTTGTCGGACATCGTTTACCTGGAGCTGCCGGGTGAAGGGGATTCCTTTGGCGTGGGCGAAACCTTTGGCGTGGTGGAATCGGTGAAAGCGGCGGCTGATTTGTACATGCCGTTATCTGGCGAGGTCACGGCCGTCAATGAAGAGCTAGTTGACGCCCCGGAATTGATCAACAGCGACCCTTACGGCGCCGCGTGGCTGATCAAAATCAAGCTGAGCGAACCGGCTCAGTTGGACGATCTGATGAACGCCGAAGCGTACCAGGCCTATCTGGACTCCCGCGACTAAATCGGCGCTCTGTCCACAAGTGAAAATTGTAGGCAACGGCGGCTTTCTCCGTCCCGTTTCCCTGTCCCTGTTGGCCGGCGATGACCAACTTTGCCCACACCTGACCCACACCCACTGGAGAGTGAAAAATGAGTGTTAATGCCACGGCCGTCAAACGGCCGTCTCCCCTAAAAAACAGCCCCGTTTCCAACCGGAACCGGGATTTACTGAATCCCACAGACCACTTCGTAGACCGGCACATCGGCCCCCGCCTTGCAGATATGCAAGAGATGCTGGCACTATTGGGACTGTCCTCGCTGGATGAACTGGTAGATCAAGCGCTGCCCCAGGCCATTCGCCTGAACGGCCGTCTCAACCTGGAACCGCCCCGCAGCGAATCGGAAATGTTGGCCGAACTGCGCCAGTTGGCCGCCATGAACAAAACGTACCGTTCCTTCATCGGCATGGGCTATAACGACTGCATCATGCCCCCCGTCATCCTGCGCAACATCTTTGAAAACCCCGGCTGGTACACCCAATACACCCCCTACCAGGCCGAGATTTCCCAGGGGCGTTTGGAAGCGCTGCTCAATTTCCAGACCATGATCACCGATCTGACGGGAATGGATATCGCCAACGCCTCGATGCTGGACGAAGGCACGGCCGCCGCCGAAGCCATGACCCTCTGCCGACGTTCTATGCCGCGCAAATCCACCGCCAACACCTTCTTCGTCTCCGAATTGTGCCATCCGCAAACCATCGCCATCGTGCAAACCCGCGCCAAACCGTTGGGCATTGACGTCATCGTGGGCGACCACGAGACCTACGATTTCAACGACGAAACCTTTGGTGTGCTGGTGCAGTACCCGGCCACCAACGGCGACGTCCTGAACTACGCGCCGTTCGCCCAGAAAGCGCACGATCAGGGGGCATTGGTGGTGGCCGCTGCCGATTTACTGGCGTTGGCGCTGCTGAAGCCGCCGGGTGAATGGGGCGTTGATGTGGCGGTGGGCAGCAGCCAACGGTTTGGCGTGCCCATGGGATATGGAGGACCGCACGCCGCTTTTATGGCGACCACGGACAAACTGAAACGGCAAATGCCGGGGCGTCTCATCGGCGTTTCCATTGACGCCGAGGGCAAACCGGCCATGCGGCTGGCGCTGCAGGCGCGGGAACAACATATCCGCCGGGAGCGGGCCACCAGCAACATTTGCACCGCCCAGGTTTTACTGGCGATCATTGCTTCAATGTATGCGGTTTATCATGGCCCAGATGGGATTCGCCAGATTGCAGAGCGGGTGCGGCTGTTGACGGCCGTCCTGGGTAAAGGTCTGCAACAACTGGACTACGCCATCAACCAATCCCCCGTTTTTGACACCCTGAAAGTGAGCGGCGGCCCGCGCGCGCAGGCCGAAATCCGCGAGGCCGCTCTAGCCCAGGAAATCAACCTGCGCTTCTACGAAGATGGCGGCATCGGCATCTCCCTGGATGAAATCACCCTGATCCAAGACCTGGAAAAGCTGTTTGTTATCTTCGGCGGCGAAGCGGGGAACATAGACATCGAAGCGTTAGCCGACGGGGTGACGTTAACCTATGAGGAACCGCTGCAACGCGCCAGCGATTACCTGACCCATCCCGTTTTCAACCGCTATCATTCGGAAACGGAGATGATGCGCTACATCAACCGACTGGAATCCCGCGATCTGTCGTTGACGCACAGTATGATTTCGTTGGGTTCCTGCACCATGAAGCTAAATGCGGCCACGGAGATGCTGCCGGTGATGTGGCCTAAGTTCGGCTCGCTGCACCCCTTTGTGCCAGCCGATCAGGCGAAGGGGTATCGCCTCTTGTTTGAGCGGCTGGAGGGGTGGTTGGCGGAGATCACGGGATTTACGGCCGTCTCCCTCCAACCCAACTCCGGCGCGCAGGGGGAATACACTGGGATGCTGACCATCCGCGCCTACCACCGGGAGCGGGACGAAGGGCATCGGAATGTCTGCCTCATCCCCAGTTCGGCGCACGGAACCAACCCGGCCAGCGCGGTGATGGCGGGCATGAAGGTAGTGGTGGTCAAGTGCGACGACAATGGCAACATTGACGTGGCCGACCTGCGCGCCAAAGCGGAACAGCATCGGGACAATCTGGCGGCGATCATGGTCACTTATCCCTCCACGCACGGCGTCTTTGAAGAGGCCATCATCGAGATTTGTGACATTGTGCATGAGAATGGCGGTCAGGTGTATCTGGACGGCGCCAACATGAACGCCCAGGTGGGATTGGCCCGCCCCGGCGATTATGGCGCGGATGTGTGCCATCTCAATTTGCACAAGACGTTTGCCATTCCGCATGGCGGCGGCGGCCCTGGCGTGGGGCCGATTGGGGTGGCGGCGCATCTGGCGCCCTACCTGCCCACCCATCCGGTCACGGCCGGCGTCGGCGGCGAGAAGGCGTTGGGCGCGGTGTCGGCGGCGGCGTGGGGCAGCGCCAGCGTGCTGCCTATTTCCTACGCTTACATCGGCATGATGGGGGCGGAGGGGTTGACGGAGGCCAGCCGGGTGGCCATTCTCAATGCCAATTACATCGCCGAGCGGTTAGAGCCGTATTTCCCGGTGTTGTATCGCGGGTTGAACGGCCGTGTGGCTCACGAGTGCATCATCGAACTACGCCATCTAAAAGCGCATGTAGGCGTGGTGGATGTAGCCAAGCGGTTAATGGATTATGGCTTCCACGCGCCCACGATGTCTTTCCCGGTTCCGGGCACACTGATGATTGAGCCGACGGAAAGCGAGTCAAAAGCGGAGTTGGATCGCTTTTGTCAGGCGATGATCAGTATTCGTCAGGAGATCGAGGCCGTCGAGAACGGCGAGATCGCCCATGATGACAGCCCGCTGGCGCGCGCGCCACATACGGATGTGGTGGTGACGCGGGATGAATGGGGGCGGGAGTACGGCCGTGAACAAGCCGCCTTCCCCTTGGATTGGGTGAAAGACGCCAAGTTCTGGCCCTCCGTTTCCCGCATTGACGATGTGTACGGCGACCGGCATTTGTTCTGCGTCTGCGTTCCGGTGGAAGAGTACGCCTGACCCGCCATTCAACCAGCCTCAAAAAGCCCGGATACTGGCAATCGGTATCCGGGCTTTTTTTCTTGACAGGCGCAAGTGACAATGATTAAAATGGTTCCAAAATGGAACCATTGGAGGCGGTAAAAATGGCTACGATCACCGTAAAAAATATCCCGGATGATTTGTATGAATTGTTGAAAGCGCAGGCCAAAACCAACCGGCGCAGCATCAACAGCGAGATCATCACGCTGATCGAGCGAGCCGTTCGCAGTTATCGGATTGATCCGGAAGAGGTACTCGCCCGCGCCAGGGAAATTCGAGAAAGCATAGAGTACGTGATAACCGACGAAGAGTTGGATAAGTTTATCAATGAAGGCCGGCCATGATTGTTGTTGACACAAACATCATTTGTTACCTTTACGTGCCTGGTCACCACAAAATTTTAATCGAAAAACTGATTCTGCAAGATCCTGATTGGGTGGCTCCTCGTTTATGGATCAGCGAGTTTCGGAATGCCATGTCGGGTTATTTACGCCACAACATAATCTCTTTTGAGGAAGTGGCGGTGATTATGTCCCAGGCTGAGTCGTTCTTTCACGGCCGCGACTTTGAGGTGGATTCGCTGGAGGTTTTAACGCTTGTAGAACGATCAACTTGTTCAGCGTATGATTGTGAGTTTGTGGCGCTGGCACAGGATTTGCATGTGCCTTTGCTGACGTTTGACAAGAAGATTTTGCGGCAGTTTCCGAACACGGCCGTCTCCCCCCACCAATTCCTCGCCCCCTAAAAACAACCAAAAAGAGCAGAGGAGAAAAATCCTCCTCTGCTCCATCATCATTACGACAACACCTGAACCAGGTGGTACTTTTTCTTGCCTTTGCGCAAAACCAAAAACTGCCCGTCAATCGCCTCTGCGGCCGTGACCGCCTGATTTGGCTCATTGACGCGCCGGTTGTTCAGATAGATGCCGCCCCCCTTGATCGAGCGACGGGCATCCCCTTTGGACGAAGCCAGACTGCTCTCCGCCAACAAGTCGGCCAACAGCAGACCGTCCCCTTCCAGTTGGGATTTGGCAATTTCGCTGGAAGGCACATCGGCAAAAATGTCGCCGATGTCATCAGCGCCCAGCCCGTCCAGGTCGCCGCCAAACAGTACCGCCGCCGCTTTTTCGGCTTTTGCCAGCGCCGTTTCGCCGTGGATCATGCGGGTGATTTTCTGGGCTAATGCGCGTTGAGCTTCGCGGAGATGCGGCCGTTCAAACAAAGCATCTGTCAACCCTTTAATTTCCGGCTGTGTCAGCCAGGTGAAGTATTTGAGGTAGTTGATCACGTCCCCATCATCGGTGTTCAACCAGAACTGGTAGAAACGGTAGGGGGAGGTCTTTTGCGGGTCGAGCCATGTGTTGTCGCCGGCGGCCGTCTTGCCAAATTTGCTGCCATCGGCGCGGGTGATCAGCGGGTAGGCCAACCCATGCGCCTTTTGGCCGCGCACCCGGCGGATCAATTCGATACCGGCGGTGATGTTGCCCCACTGGTCGCTGCCGCCAGCCTGCAAGCGGCATTGGGCGTTGTCAAACAGGCGCAGATAATCAAACGATTGCAACAGCATGTAACTGAATTCGGTGTAGGAGATGCCTTCCCCTTCCCGTTCCAGCCGGGATTTGACGGAATCTTTAGCCATCATGTAATTGACGGTAAAATGCTTGCCCACGTCCCGTAAAAATTCCATCATGTTGAGTTGGGATAGCCAATCGTAATTGTTGACGATGCGGGCCGGATTGCTTTTCACCTCAAAATCAAGAATGTGGGACAACTGCCCCTGGACGCAGGCTAGATTATGCTGAATTTGCTCCACCGATAACAGATTACGTTCTTCGGATTTGCCGCTGGGATCGCCGATCATGCCGGTGCCGCCGCCGGCGAGGGCGATGGGCGTATGGCCGAATCGCTGCAAGCGAGCCAGCCCCATCATGGGAACCAGGTGGCCGATGTGCAAAGAATCGCCGGTAGGGTCAAAACCATTGTAAACGGTGATTGGCCCCGCCACCAGCATTTCTTGAATGCCTTCCGTGTAATCATATACCAGGCCACGCCATTTGAGTTCTGTAAATGCGTTTGTCACTTCTTTTTCTCCTGCTTGTCGGTTTGCCGGATGGATCGTAACGACGGGTAAACTATCTGTCAATGCACAAAAAAAGACGCGGGGTTGCCGCGCCTCTGGTTCCGTTTGTCGCCTTTTGTTATCAGGCAGGTGAAACGGCCGTCCGCTGCGGCGTTTTCATCTCCTGATAATAGTAAACAAAGGTCTGTTTCTTCATGGGGGCATGTTAGCACGAGATAATAGGAACGTCAACGTTAAATTTGTGGATACTGACCAGCCGCACAAATTTGCCCACTTCTATCGGGGACAGGATAATCGTCGGCAGCATCCCCCATCGTCAATCTGAGGCAATGATTGACGGCAGACGGGCTAATTTTGAGAGCGAGCCAGATCAGGGAACGTTGTTCTTTGTCTGGCCGCCGCTAAAGGGACGAAATTAAATGATGATCCTTCTGGTATTGATTCCGGCCGTCCTCGCCATCTGGGGCGAATACAGAAAATCGCGCTGGCAGGTCTACATCTTCAAGCCCCTGACCACCCTATTGATCATCTGGATAGCGCTCAATGGGCCGTTGGATCCGGTTGTGAATTATAACTGGCTGTATAAATGGCTCATCGTCGTTGGGCTGATTTCTTGCCTGGGCGGAGACGTTTTCCTGATGCTGCCGGAACGGTTTTTCATCGCCGGGTTGGTCAGCTTCCTCATCGGCCACCTGTTTTACATCGCTGCGTTTGTGGGGGACGGCGGTTTTCATCTGGCGTTGGGCTGGCTGCTGCCGCTGGTCGTTTATGGGCTGGTCGTATACTGGCTGCTGCACGCGCATCTGGGAAAAATGCGCGGCCCCGTCATCGTCTATGTGCTGGCGATTTTGACGATGGCGTGGCAGGGATTGGGCCGCTGGTCGGCGCTAAACACCCCTGGCGCGATGGCTGCCGCCGCCGGCGCTTTGTTCTTCGTCATCTCCGACTCAACGCTGGCGCTGGATCGCTTCCGCCAAAAATTTATCAGCGCGCGTCTCATCGTCCTCAGCACATACTGGGCCGCCCAATTTCTCATCGCCTATTCCGTCGTCGCCGTGTGAGCATTGGCTTGTCAATGCCAAGAGTATTATCTGAGTTACCAGAAAAGATTATGATGGATTTGATGGATTTACGCGCTTATGTGTTGGCGAAAAAAGGGGCGGTGGAGGAACGGCCGTTTGGCCCGGAGGCGCTCGTCTTCAAAGTGATGGGCAAGATGTTCGCTCTGGCAGCCTGGGAACTAGAGCCGCTAGACATCACCCTGAAATGTGATCCGGATGAGGCGTTGTTTCAGCGAGATGTGTATACGGCCGCGCGCCCCGGCTACCACATGAACAAACGGCATTGGAACACCGTTACCGTGGATGGTTCCATCCCCTTGCCCGAATTTCAGCGGATGATTGATGATTCCTACCAGCTTGTGGTCAAGGGGTTGACGAAAAAAGCGCGGGCAGAACTAGCAAATTTGTGAAGTAAAAACGACCGAATCTCTGGAAAACGACCAAACGACTATGAAACGGCCCGCGACGGCCGTCAAACGCTTGACAGCCGTATCCGGGTGGCTATAATTGCGGACTGCGGCGTTAAAAAGCCGCTTGTTTTTTGCATGGTAAAATGCAGGCAAAACGCCTGATATTAAACGTTAAAGAGGTAGTTATCATGGGTGCTGTCCCCAAGCGTAAAATTTCCAAATCTCGTCGAGATCGTCGTCGGGCGCACGATTCGCTTCGTCCTTTTCATCTGGTTCCCTGCCCGGAATGTGGCGAAATGCGGCGGGCGCATCGCGTGTGTCTGAACTGCGGCACATACAAAGGGCGTCAGGTTTTACCGGCCGCCGAAGAGTAAAATCGAGGCAAAAAGGGCCGTCAACAAACGGCTTTTTTTGTGCCGATATCCAGATACCGCACCAACGAATGCGGTATAAGTTTACCTGACATCTGACAGGGCATTAACAAGTGAGCATCGCTTTTCTTTTTCCCGGACAAGGATCACAGCGCGTGGGCATGGGGCAAGACCTGTACGAAGGTTCCCCGGCGGCACGCGCTGTTTTTGATCAGGCTGATCGGCAATTGGGCTTTCCCCTCTCATCCCTTTGCTTTTCTGGGCCAGAGGCGGAGTTGGTGGACACGGTCAACCAGCAGCCGGCGCTGTTTACTACCAGTATGGCCGCTCTGGCTGCTATGCGCGAACAAGATTGGGCCAAGCCGGATTTTGTGGCCGGACACAGCCTAGGTGAATTTTCGGCCCTGGTTGCCGCCGGCAGCTTACCGTTCGCCGATGCGCTGACGCTGGTGCAGCGGCGCGGCGAATTGATGAAAGCGGCCGGCGAACAGGAGCCTGGCGCCATGGCCGCTTTGCTGGCCCTGGACGTAGACACCGTGCAAACATTATGCGCCCAGGCCACTGATTCTACGGGACGGCCGGTGCAGGTGGCAAATGACAATTGTCCCGGCCAGGTGGTTATCTCCGGCGACAAAGATGCGTTGGCAAAGGCATTGGAATTGGCTGCGGCGGCCGGGGCCAGAAAAATCATTCGGCTGCCGATCTCCATTGCCGCCCATTCGCCGTTGATGGCCTCAGCTGCGGCCGCGTTTGCCCAATTGGTTGATGAGACCGCCATTGAGACGCCCCAAATCCCGGTGATCGCCAATGTGTCGGCACGGCCGTTAACTGCGCCCGACGATATTCGCAGCGAGCTCAAAGCTCAATTGACTGCGGCCGTGGCCTGGACGGAGTCCATGAACTACCTTTGCCAAAACGGGGTAGACACCTTCGTCGAGGCAGGGTCGGGAGAGGTGCTGCTGGGTTTGATAAAACGCATCAACCGGAAAACCAAACGTATCAAATTTAAGTTGGCGCAGTAAGGAGTGGAACCATTGTTGTTAGAAGGAAAAGTTGCGATTGTTACCGGCGCTTCGCGCGGTATTGGCCGCGCCATCGCTGAAGATTTGGCGGCGCATGGGGCCAAAGTGGCCGTCAATTACAATGCCAGCGCCGCCGCCGCGGCAGAGGTTGTCCATGCTATCGAAGCGAGTGGGGGCACGGCCGTTGCCATCCAGTCCGACGTCAGCCAATTCGATCAAGCCAAAAATCTGGTCAAAACCGCCACGGACGCGCTCGGCCCGGTTGACATCCTGGTTAACAACGCCGGCGCCACCCGCGACACGCTGTTACTGCTGATGAAAGAAGCCGATTGGGACACGATAATGGACACAAACCTCAAAAGCGTATTTAATTGCTGTAAGGCAGTGGCGCGGCCCATGGTTCGGCGCAAACAAGGGGGGCGCATCATCAACATTTCATCGGTGGTGGCCCTGGTAGGTCAGGCGGGACAAACCAATTATGCCGCTTCGAAAGCTGGTATCATCGGTTTCACCAAATCCCTGGCCAAAGAGTTGGGCAGTCGGCGAATCACCGTCAATGCCATCGCCCCCGGTTTTTTTCCCACCGCATTGACCGATGTCCTGTCTGATGATATGAAAGAACAAAGTCGGGAGCATATCCCGTTGCAGCGCTGGGGCAATCTTCCCGAAGTGGCGTACCTGGTCTCTTTCCTGGCCTCGGACAAGGCGGCTTACATCACCGGTCAGGTGATCAGCGTGGATGGCGGGATAGCAATGTGAGGAGATAATTGGCAGCTTGATTGCCAATTACAAACATGATGAGCGAAACACAAGAAAGCATGGGACGGATTGAAGTTGCGCCAGACGTATTGGCGACAATTGCTTATTTTGCCGCCTTGCGCGTGGAAGGCGTTGTCAAAATGGCCTCGGCGCCGGCGGACATGGCCCGATTATTCCGCCGCGAAGCGCGACAGGATGGGATTCTGCTGGATTTTGCGGATAACAAGGTGCGTTTTGATGTTTACGTGATGATGGATCCCAATGTCAACATCATGGAAACCAGCCAGAAGCTGCAAACGGCCGTAGCCGAGGCCATTGATACGATGGTGGGCATTCCGGTAGATTCCGTTAACGTTCACGTTGAGGATGTAGTGTACCAAAAGGCAAATTCGGGTTAAAATCCTTTCAAATCGCAAGAGCATAAGCAGTTCGTTATGAAAACAAGACGCCGTGCCCGGCGCGTGACGCTGGAGACACTTTACGAATTTGATATTGCTGGCCATCCCGTCGGCAAGGTACTCAATCGGCGGTTGCAAGACCAGCCCATGGAGAACAGCGGGGTGGTTTTTACTTCATACCTGATCGCCGGCGTCATAGACAATCTAGATCACATTGACATTTTGATAGCCCGCTATGCTCCTGAATGGCCTTTAGATCAAATGGCGGTGATTGACCGAAACATTTTGCGCATCGCCATATTTGAGTTTTTAGTAAGCGGTGAAACCCCTGTCAAAGTCGCCATTAACGAAGCTGTTGAGCTGGCCAAAACGTATGGCTCTGACAGCGCACCCCGGTTTATCAACGGTGTTCTGGGAACTTTGGCCGAGCAAGCCGAAGTATTACGCCAGGAACTGCACGCCGTTCCCGCCCCTGAATGATGTCCACCATCGCCTGCTTCGACGTCCACGGTAACGTTCATCAGGTTCCCCAAGAGAAGGTGCAATTTCGGCCAGCCGTGTACGGCATCTTTATTGAGGATGCGCAAGTGTTGCTCCTGCCTCATCCTCAAACTGGCCTTTTAGCGCCGCCGGGCTGTATTTTGACCCCGTTTGATACGCCAACACAATCAGTGCGCCATTTTTTCCGCCAACTCATCGGCATCATCCCCGATTTGGGGCCGCTGCTGTTTATGGAGGAGCGGTTCATGCTGGATGAGCAAGCTCAAGGATGGCATTTGTCGGCGCTTTACTATGCGCTGGAACGGCCGTCTACCAACACCTCGCCTCTGGCAGAATGGGAAGGCGCTCCCCGGCCAGAGTTTGTGCCGGTGGCAGACGTCAAACGAGAGCAGTTGCAGTTTGGGTATGAAGCCATTCAGGCCGGCCGTCTCCGTTTGGGCATGGCTTGACATCCCTTACCACCAGTGTTATATTGCCCGCATGATGCAGCGATTTTTTAGCTTTTTCTTTATGCGCCAAACCCGCGCCGTGGTCACGACGGAGGTTGATTCTGCTTGAGGAAAAGCGACAGCAAGCAACTTTTGAAGACGCGGCGTAACACCCGCGTCTTTTTTTGTTCTTTCCAGACGGAGACAGGTAAAATTCAATGGGCAGGCAGGATGGCTTGCTCAAAACTCAATCAGGAACTAATTATGCTGGCAAAACTGGATGAATTATGTGCAAAATCGTTAGAAGCGGTGCAACAGGCGGCCAATACAGAGGCGCTGGACGCCTGGCGCAAGGAGACGCTGGGGCGCAAGGGCGCTGTTTATTTGATGACCCGGCAAATCGGCCAGTTGGCTGCGGCGGAACGGCCGTCCTTCGGTCAACGCATCAACGCCGTCAAAAAAGAACTGGAAGCCGCCTACCAGCGGCGTCTGGCCGAACTGAAAGCGGTGGAACTGCGCGCGCAGATGGCTTCTTCCGCCATTGATGTCACTTTACCCGGACGGCCGCAGTGGCGCGGCCGTCTCCATCCCGCCACCCAAACTTTACGCCAGATTTATCGCATTTGGGGCGACATGGGCTTCCAGATTTACCGCAGCCGGGACGTGGAGACCGACGAATACAACTTCGAGCTGCTCAACATCCCCCAGCACCACCCGGCGCGCGATATGTGGGACACCTTCCACACCACTTCCCCCGGCGTCATCCTACGCACCCACACCAGTCCCGGCCAAATTCACGCCATGCGCGAATACTGCCCGGAACCGATCCGCGTCATCCTGCCCGGCATGTGCTATCGTTACGAGCAAATCACCGCCCGCAGCGAGATTCAATTCCATCAAGTCGAAGGGCTGGCCGTAGGCAAAAACATCACCCTGGCCGACCTCAAAGGCACGCTGACCGACTTTGCCCGCCGCATCTTCGGCGCAGACCGCAAAGTCCGCTTCCGCGCCAATTATTTCCCCTTCACCGAACCCAGCGCCGAAATGGACGTGGAGTGCATCCTCTGCGATGGCGAGGGCTGCGCCGTGTGTAAACATACCGGCTGGCTGGAAATCCTCGGCTGCGGCATGGTACACCCCAATGTCCTGCGTAACGGTGGCTACGATCCCGAAATCTACTCCGGCTTCGCCTTCGGCATGGGGCCGGAGCGCATCGCTATGCTCAAATATGGCATACAAGATATCCGTTACTTCTGGAGCAACGACCTCCGCTTCCTGGAACAATTCTAAAAAGAGACTAGAGACTAGAGACTAGAGACTAGAGACTGGGGATCGAGAACTCTTTAGTCTCCAATCTCTAACCTCTAACAACGGAGAACGACACACATGCTCGTACCAATTTCCTGGCTCAAAGATTACGTAGACATTACCCTGCCCATTGAGGAGTTAGCTGAAAAACTAACCATCGCCGGATTAGAAGTTGAACACATTGAGTACGTCGGCATTCCCGGCGGCCGTGACAAAAACCGGCTCATCTGGGATCGGGAAAAACTGGTCATCGGCCACATCCTCAAAGTGGAGCAGCACCCCAACGCCGACCGGCTGGTGTTGGCCACCGTTGACTACGGCGGCGACGAACCGGAAATCACCGTCACCGGCGCGCCCAATTTGTTTCAATATCTGGGACAAGGGGACATCAGTCATCTCAAACTCCATTCACCCTTCGCATTAGAAGGCGTCCAGTTGTATGACGGCCACAAAGAAGTGCAGGTGAAGATGAAGCTCAAGGGACGGCCGTTGCGCGGCATCCACAACCGCTGCATGTTATGTTCCGAAAAAGAACTGGGACTCTCTGATGACCATGACGGCATCATGATCCTGGAAGGCGACTACACCCCCGGCGCTCCGGTGCAGGATGTTCTCGGCGACGCCGTCCTCAGCATAGACATCATCCCCAACATCGCCCGCTGCGCCTCCATCATCGGCGTGGCCCGTGAAGCGGCCGCCCTCACCGGCCAACAAGTGCGCTATCCCAACTACGACGTGGTCATGGAAGGGCCGCCCATCGGCGACAAAGTGACCATCACCACCGACGATCCTGAACTCAACCCCCGTTTCGTCGCCATGCTCATCACCGGCGTCGAGCAAAAACCCAGCCCCGGCTGGATGCAGCGCCGCCTCAAACTGGCCGGGCAGCGCCCCATCAACGTGGTGGTAGACATCTCCAACTACGTCATGCTGGAGATGGGGCAGCCCAACCACACCTTCGATTACGATTTCCTGCGCCGCCGCGCCGGCCAATACAACGGCGGCGACGGCCCCATCCACATCCACACCCGGCTGCCCCATGACGGTGAAAAAATCACCACCCTTGATGGCGAAGAGCGGGATCTGCCCCCCTACACCATCCTGGTCACGGACAAAGCGGGATCGCTTAGCATCGGCGGCATCATGGGTGGCGCAGACAGCGAAATCGGCGATAGTACCACCAACGTCCTGCTGGAAGCGGCCGCCTGGAATTACATGAACATCCGCCGCAGCGCCACCGCGCTAAAGATCGCCAGCGAAGCCGGGTTTCGCTTCAGCCGCGGCGTCCATCCCAGCCAGGCGATTTTGGGGGCCAAACGCGCCGCCGACCTGATGCGCCAGTTGGCCGGCGGCGTGGTGGCCCAGGGCATTGTGGACACTTATCCCAACCCGCCCCAATCGCCAGCCATCAGGCTGACGGCCGCCGAAGTCAAACGGCTGGGCGGCATTGATGTCGCTCAATCAGACATCCGGCAAATGCTGGAAGCGTTAGAATTTGAGGTAGCGGACGGCGGCGATCATTTACTCGTCACCCCGCCCGACCACCGGCTGGACATCGGCGGCGCGCATGATTTGGTGGAAGAGGTATGCCGCATGTACGGGTATGACCGGCTGCCGGCCACAGAGATGAGCGACGCCCTGCCGCCACAGCGCAACAATCCCCGCCTGGAGCGGGAAGAGCGCATCAAAGATATTTTGGCGCAGTTGGCGATGCAGGAAATCATCACCTACCGGCTGACGACGCCGGATCGGGAGGCCAAACTGTTGCCGCCGGAATCGGGCATTGAGCCTGATGACCGCCCCTACGTGACGCTGGCCAATCCCATCACCGTGGATCGGGTGACGATGCGGCACAGCTTGCTGGCGTCGGCGCTGGAGGTGACGGCCGCCAACAGCCGCTTCCAGGAGCGCATGGCCTTTTTTGAGATCGGGCAGATTTATCTGGCGTCAGAAGATGGGGCGCTACCGGATGAATTGGGCCGGTTGTCGCTGGTGCTGTCTGGCCCCCAACAACGGCCGTACTGGCAGGCTAACACCTCACCTATTGCTGACTTTTATGATCTGAAAGGTATCATCGAATCCCTGACGGCCAATTTGCATATCGAAACCCTCGCCGTCGAAGCCGGACAACACCCCACCTATCGCCCCGGCCGCACCGCCCGGCTGTTGTTGGGCAAAGAGCATCTGGGCTGGTTGGGTGAACTACACCCGCTGGTTGTAGACGCTTTCGACATCCGCAGCCACAACCCGGTATTGGCCGCCGAACTTGACCTGGAGTTGCTGCTGCGCCACATCCCCGACCGGTACGAAGCGCAGCCCATCACCCCTTATCCGGCCGTCCGGGAAGACTTGGCGCTGTTGGTGAGCAAAACGGTTCCGGCAACGGCCGTTGAAGCCGAAATCATCCGCGCCGGCGGCTTCTTGCTTAAACGAGTGGAGCTATTCGACGTGTACGAAGGGGAGCAAATCCCGGCCGGGCAAAAAAGTCTGGCCTACCATCTCACCTTCCAATCGCCATCAAAAACGTTGAAAGACAAGGATGTTTTGAAGAACCGCAAACGCATCCTCGGCGCGCTTCAGCACAAGCTGGGGGCCAAACTGCGCGAGTAACTCATCAGGTGACTGGCACATCGGTTGTGCCAGTCACCAATTCTCATGCTACGCGAACTTTGGCGCTTCTTCCTTCGTTATTTTCTCCTGGTTGTCAGCAAATTCCTGTTTAAGCTAACGATTTCAGGCCGGGAAAACCTGCCGGATGGCGGCCCGCTCATCATCATCGGCAACCACTTTAGCTGGTACGAAGCGCCGCTCATCGCCCTCCATTTGCCTTATCGGATCGCCTTCTTTGCCGCCGCCGAACTGCAAGCCAGCCGTTTCATACGCCTGCTCAGTTATGCCGTCGAGATGATTCCGGTGCGTCGGGGCGCGCCGGATCGGGCGGCGCTGCGCCGGGCGCAAACTTGGTTGTAAAATGGGGGCGTGCTACTCATCATGCCGGAAGGGGGGATTGATCCGGAACTGCGCGACATCACCGCTCAGGGGGGAAGGATAGATTTGATGGTGGGGCAAAATGCCCGTTTGAGCGGCCAGTTGATCTCCCCCCGACCCGGCGCTGCCTTTCTGGCCGTCCGCAGCGGCGCGTCCATCCTGCCCATCGCTTTTGTAGGCACGGAACTGGCGCAGCAAAATATCCGGCGATTGCGGCGCGCGGCCGTTTCCATGCGCATCGGTCCCGTTTTTGGCCCATTGAAAATAACAGATGGGCGGCACGGCCATGCCCGCCGCCAGCAGCTTGATGAGTACGGGCATGAAATGATGCGCCATCTTGCCCGGCTTCTCCCCCCTGAAAATCGCGGCCCCTACGTTTGATCCCCGCAATTGTTAACAGATGGTTGACAGCGCAACCTTCTCGTGATATAGTTGCATCATCAACTACTTTAGACCCTCATTCACGGGCATATGAACGAGAGAGAACGCATCTACAACCTCCTCAAAGAAACTTTTTTACTTCTGGACGACGGGGATCGCCGCTTTTTCAGTCAGTTCGGATTAACGGTTTCCCGTTTCTATGCCCTATTCCACCTCCGCGAAGAACCCGGCATGTCCGTCAAGAATTTAAGCTCGCGCATGTTGTGCGATAAGAGCAACGCCACCCGCATCGTCAAGGGGCTGGAAGAGTTGGGCTTTGTCACCCGCCAACCGCATGAGACAGACGGCCGTGCCTGGCGCATCTACCTGACCGAACCCGGCGACGCCATTTGCCAAAAAGTTGCCGTCGCCCATAAAACCTACAACGACTCCCGCTTAGACTTTCTCAACCAGATTGAAGAACACACCTTCGCCATAGGGCTGGAAAAACTGAACCGACATCTGGTTCAATTGTTAGACAAATGACAAACAGGAATCCTTAAAAAACACGAGGAGGTAAGTATCTGAAAAGACACATAATCCCCCATTACCAAAAGAGCCAAATGTGGCAAAAATTCAAAAATTTGTGAGGAGACAGAAATGAAAAACAAAAAACTATACGTATTGCTCGTCATGTTACTGATGGGCGCCCTGTTATTAACCGCTTGTGGCGGCAGTGATGACACCGATGAACCGGCGGCAAACGAAGCTGCTACCAATGAAACAGCAGCCGAACCGACCGATGTACCGGCCCCCGAACCGACTGATAAACCAGCCCCGGAACCGACCGAGGCGCCGGCCCCGGAACCGACTGATGAACCAGCCCCGGAAGAACCTGAAGTCTTCATCACCATTTGGGCTGACGATACCCGCACCCCCATCCTGCAAGAACTGGCTACGGATTTTGAGGCCACCTACGGCGTTGGCCTGGTGATCGAGCAGATCGCCGACATCAACGACCAATTCCCCATCGCCGCCCCTGCTGGTGAAGGCCCCGACATTTTGATCGGCCCCCATGATCGGGCCGGTGGTTGGGTTGCCAGCGGCCTGTTAGCGCCCATTGATCTGGGCGACAAGGCTGGCGAATTCTCCGATGTTTCTATCAACGCCTTCACCTTTGATGGCCAACTGTATGGGATGCCTTATGCGGTTGAAAACCTGGGCTTCTTCTACAACATGGACATGGTTCCCGAACCGCCGACCACCTGGGACGAGATGGTTGCCATCGGTACTGCCTTGCAAGAATCAGGTGACGCCACCTTTGGCTTCGCCCTCTCCGGCACCACCTACGACGCCTTTCCCATCATGACCTCCTTTGGCGGCTACGTGTTCGGCCGTGATGATATCGGCAACTATAATGCCCAGGATGTCGGTATTGATGGCGAGGGCATGATTGCTGCTGGCGACTGGATTGCCGAGAATGTGGCCTCCGGTTTCCTTAGCGACAACACCGATTGGGATACGGCTCATGTCCTGTTTGAGACCGGCGAGGTGCCTTTCCTCATGGCCGGCCCGTGGGCATTGGATCGCATCCGCGAATCTGGCATAAATTATGGCATCGCTTCCTTCCCTAGCGGCGGCGCTCCCTTCGCTGGCGTGCAGGGCTTTATGGTGAACGCATTGAGCGAAAACGTCCTATTGGCTCAAACCTTCCTGACCGAGTTTGTGGCCACCGAAGAAGTCATGATGGCATTGCAGACGGCCGGGAATCGCGCTTCCGCTATGCCCGCTGTGGCCGCCGCTTCTGACGATCCTGATTTGGCCGCTTTGGGCGAGGCTGGCGTAGCTGCCCAGACAATGCCCGCCATCCCAGAGATGGGTTCTGTGTGGGGATCCTGGTCTGACGCTTTCGTTCTAATCGTCACCGGCGAACAAACACCGGAAGATGCTCTGGCTAATGCTGCACAGCAGATCCGCGATCTGATCGGCGGCGCTGCCGCCGGTATGGTCAACGTGCCCGGCTCCTGGCAAGCTGCCAGCGGCGCTTGCGAGGGCGATTGGGACCCGGCTTGCGAAGGCAGCGCTTTGGTCGAGGGTGATGATGGTCTGTACACCGCCTCCTTCGATTTGCCGGCTGGTGATTACGAAGCGAAAGTGGCCCTGGACGGCAGTTGGACTGTTAATTACGGCGTTGACGGCAAACAAGACGGCGATAATTACGCCTTCAGCCTGGCCGCAGACAGCGCTGTCACCTTCACCTACGATCCGGAAACGAATCTGTTAGATATCGCTACGGAATAACAGTTTGCTTTTGTGAGAAGGCCGGAGAAAATCTCCGGCCTTCTTTTTCCCGCCATTTTTTCTGGCAACGATCAAAACTAATTGCATTTTTTGGGAGGGCGACTTATGACGACGTTACCTCGCCTCACCGGCGGCAACAACAAACTGTTGCCATCGAGTTCTCTCACCAGTATCCTGGTGCGGCTTTTGCTTCTCTTTGCGCTGGACGCCTCCGCCATCTGGTTTTTAATTCAAGTCATTGAGAGTGAGGCGTATTTTCTGGCGGCGGGGGTGGCTGTAATCACGCTTTTTGTAAATGTGGTAATCCTGTACAACGATGCCTATCCAATTCGCTGGATGTTGATTGGGTTGGTGCTGATGGCATTATTTGCCGTCTATCCCATCATTTTTACGATTTATGTGGCGTTTACCAATTTTGGGGATGGGCATCTGCTTTCGCAGGAATTGGCAATTGCGCAAATTAGCAAGGAGCGGTATTTGCCGGAGGGAGGCAGCGCTTACACTTGGACGGCATTCCGGGCCGATGATGGCGAGTTTGCGTTGTGGCTGCAAGGAGAAGATACCGCGGGGCTGCTGGCGAAACCGGGGGCAGCGATCACGGCCGTCTTGCCTGGCGAGGCTGGCGTGGCCGAACTGGATAAAGATGGGATTCCCACCAGCATTGAAGGGTACGAGCGGCTCAATCGGCTGACTGTGGTGCGCTACATCAACGATTTAGGGGAGATCTTATTTGGCGATGGCGATCAGATCGTTCGGGTGCGCACAATGGACGAAGCGGCCGAGTTGCAGCAGCGATATGTGTACGATGCGGCGCGAGATATTTTTGTAGATCAGGAAACGGGGGATGAGTATACGGCCGTTGACGGCACCTTCATGGCTCCCGGCGGCAAAGAACTTCGTCCCGGCTTCCAGGCTAACGTCGGCCTGGAAAACTTCCGCCGCTTCTTCATCAGCCCGGCGCTGCGCGGCCCGCTGCTACGCATCATCTCCTGGAACTTCGCCTTTGCCATCCTTAGCGTGGTTCTGACCTTTGCCATGGGGCTGGGCATTGCCATCATTTACAACGACCCTGATTTCCCCGGCCGGAAAATCATCCAATCCTTCCTGCTCATCCCCTACACTATTCCCAGCCTCATCACCATCCTGATTTGGCGCGGGATGTTAAATCCGGATGTGGGCGTCATCAATCGCGCCATCGAAACGTTAACCGGCTTTTCGCCCCCCTGGTTTACCGACCAATGGTGGGCCAAAGCGGGCGTTCTGCTGGTGAATTTATGGCTGGGCTACCCCTACTTCATGCTCATTTGCAGTGGCGCTTTACAGGCCATCCCCGCCGACATTTACAGCGCGGCTAAAGTGGACGGGGCCAATGCGTGGCAGCAATTCCGCCGCATCACGCTGCCCTTGCTGCTGGTAGCCGTCGGCCCGCTGTTGGTGGCGTCGTTTACTTTTAATTTCAATAATTTCAACATCATTTTCTTGTTCATCCAGGGCGGGCCGCCGATTGCCGGCGCCGCCACTCGCGCCGGACATACGGACATCCTCATCAGCTATGTGTATAATCTGGCATTTGCCGGCGGCCGGGGCGCTGATTATGGGCTGGCGTCGGCCATCACCATTGTCATTTTCTTGATTGTGGCTTCAATCACGCTGTTCCAATTCCGCTACACCAAGATGTGGGAGGAGGTAGGCGAAAATGTCTAGTCTCAAAATTTTCCGAAATTTACGCAGTTCCCAATCACAGCAAGAGCGCTGGTGGCTCTTTGCCCGCTGGGCGATCGCCCTGTTTTTGATGTTTTTTGCCGTGTTCCCGGCGCTGTGGATCATCTCGGCTTCCCTCAATCCCGGCGGCACTTCGCTGGCTACACAAAGCTTCATTCCAGCCAACGCCAGCCTGGAAAATTACCAAGTGTTGTTGAACAGCGACACATTCCCCTTCAAAACCTGGGTATGGAATTCGATTAAGGTATCCTCGATCACGACGATTTTATCGGTTTCGGTGACGACGTTGGCCGCCTATGCGTTTTCCCGGTTTCGGTTTTACGGCCGTCAAAACTTACTCAAAGCCATCCTCCTCATCCAGGTCTTTCCCGGCTTGTTAGCCATGGTGGCCGTCTTCTTGCTCATCTCCCAGATCGGCGACCAGATACCCATTGCGGGACTCAACACCCATGCCGGATTGATTTTAGTCTACTTGGGCGGCGCCATGGGGATCAACATCTGGTTGATGAAAGGCTTCTTCGACACCATTCCCCGCGCCATTGACGAATCGGCCATGGTGGATGGCGCTTCACATTGGCAGACCTTTACCCGCCTGCTGCTGCCCCTCATGCGCCCCATTCTGATCGTCATCGCCATCCTGACCTTCATCGGCACCTATGGTGACTTTGTGCTGGCCCGGATTTTGCTGAAAAGCGCCGACCAGTATACGTTAATGGTGGGGTTGTTCATCTTCACCAGCGGCCAGTTCTCTCAAAAATGGGGGCCGTTCGCCGCCGGCGCTCTCATGGGCGCGCTGCCTATCATGATCGTCTATCTGGCCTTGCAAGACCAGATCGTGGGCGGTTTGACGCAAGGGTCGGTGAAAGGCTGATCAATTGTCAATTGCTAATTGCCAATTGTTAATTGTTAATTGTCCTTGAGGGTTTATGCAAGATTTTGTATTTGGTTCGATGGCGACGACGGAGCGACGAGCAGCGTTTGCCAAGATGCGGCAGTGGGGGGTGAAACATTTGAATCGGATGGCGCCCCGTGTGCCAGGACCGGGCGATGCCCCGGAACTGACGGTGACGGTGGAGCTGGATCGGCAGATCAAGCGGGTGGAATGTGTGGTGAGCGAACCGGAAACGGCCGTCTACCCCCTCCACCTGGCCCGCACCGAATGGGATTTACTCAACTGGTCATACTACCAGGTATGGCAAGTCACCCTGCCCCACCAACCCATGGGCGCGCTGGTTCGCTACCAAATCCTGGCGCATCCGGCCGACGGCAGCCAGCCGATTCAGGCCGATGAGGGCGCCACATTCTCCTACCTGGTCAGCGACCCCTATCCGCCGGCGTGGAGCCGCAAAGCGGTGGTGTACCAGATTTTCCCCGACCGCTTCAATCCGGGCAACGGCCGCGCCTGGCCCAACACCGATGATCTCAGCAGTATTTTCGGCGGAACCATCCAGGGCATCATCGAAAAACTGGATTACATCGCCGACCTCGGCTTCAACTGCCTCTGGATCAACCCCTTCTTCCCCGACAATACCCATCACGGCTACCACGCCACCGACTACTTCGCCGTCAACCCCCGCATGGGAACCCTGGCCGACGTTCGCCAACTTGTCCAAGCTGCCCACCAGCGGGGCATCCGCCTGCTGCTCGATTTTGTGGCCAACCATTGGGGGCATGACCACGATACATTTGTGGCGGCGCAGGCGGATCGGGAGAGCGAATTTCACGACTGGTATCATTGGCGGGAATGGCCCCACGAATACGAATCTTTCTTTGGCGTCCAAGCCTTGCCCAAACTGAACACCGACAATCCCGATGTGCGCGCTCATCTGCTCGACAGCGTCCGTTTCTGGTTGGGAGATGTCGGCTTCGACGGCCTCCGCCTCGACTACGCCCTGGGGCCAACCCACGATTTCTGGACGGAACTGCGGGCGGTGGTGAAGAAGATTCGGCCCAACGCCTGGATGTTTGGCGAAGCGGTGGATGCGCCAGATGTGCAGTTGAGTTATGACGGCCGTTTCGATGGCAACATAGACTTCATGATGGGGCAGGCGCTGCGCGACACCTTCGCTTTGGGCAAAATGGATTTAGCCGCCTTTGACGCCTTTCTTAACCAGCACGAAGCGTACTTCCCGGCCCGGTTCAGCCGCCCCAGCTTCCTCGACAATCACGACATGAACCGTTTTCTCTTTTTGGCAAACGGGGACAAGCGTAAATTGAAGCTGGCCGCTCTCTGCCAATTCACCCTGTCCGGCCCGCCGATTGTGTATAACGGCACCGAAATCGGCCTGTCGCAAAATAAGGCGATGGCCGACCCCAGTGGCTATGGCATGGCCGAATGTCGCCAACCGATGCCCTGGGAACATGGGCTGGATCAAGATTTGCACGCCTTCTTCCGCCAACTCATACATTTCCGGCACGAACATCCGGCGCTGCGCGACGGCCGTCGTCAAACCATCCACGTTAGCGCCGAGCCGGCCACGTATGCCTATCTGCTCATCGGCAAAGAGGAAAACATTTTAGTGGCTTTCAATTTGAGCGACGACGAGCAAACCATCCGCCTGGACGCGCCGGAACACTCCCTGGCCCAGGCAGTCACGCTGCCGCCCGGCGCGGGCAAGGTGTGGGTGAACGGGAAATTGGCGCTGGATACGGCGGCGGCAGATAAATCTGCGGCTACGGGCAACCAAAGGTTGCATGCGAAGTCGGCCTTCGCCGACTGAGTTCCAGTCCACGAAGGTGGACTTGGCAAATGTCGCCGCGAATTTATTCGCCAGTTTGACAGCCGCGCCCTGACCTTATACACTTCCCCCAACAACCGAATACCCTGGACTCATCCAGAGAGGTGGAGGGAACGGCCCGAAGAAACCTCGGCAACCTTTCAGCAAAATTGAGCTATTTTGGCTGAAAAGGTGCTAACTCCGACAGGCGACGCGCCTGACAGATGAGAGCTATTTGATAAAAACAGCCTCTCATAATGAGAGGTTTTTTATTTCAATTGCCAATTGTTAATCGTCAATTGTCAATTGCTGATGACGAACACCATGAACCCAACTAACTTACTCAAACAAGAACTGGAAAAACGCATCCTGGTGATGGACGGCGCCATGGGCACCATGATCCAGACCTATCAACTGGACGAAGCCGGATTTCGCGGCGACCAGTTTGCCGATTGGCCGCATGATCTTAAAGGCAACAACGACATCCTCAGCCTGACCCAGCCCGACATCATCCGCGCCATTTACACTGCCTACCTGGAAGCGGGCGCGGACATCATCGAGACCAACAGCTTCAACGCCACGGCCGTTTCTCAGGCCGACTACCACACCCAGGAATTCGCCTGCGAAATCAACTACCAGGCGGCCAAACTCGCCCGCGAAGCGGTGGAACAATTTACAATTAACAATGAACAATTAACAATGAACAAACCGCGCTTTGTGGCGGGTTCGATGGGGCCGACGAACCGGACGGCGTCGCTTTCGCCGGATGTGAATAATCCCGGTTTCCGCAACATCAGTTTCGATGAATTGGCCGACGCTTATGCTGAGGCGGCGCGGGGGTTGATGGACGGCGGCGCCGATTTGCTCGTCATCGAGACGATTTTCGATACCCTCAACGCCAAAGCCGCCATTTTCGGCATCCAGCGCCTGTTCGATGAGAAGGGGGTGGAACTGCCGCTGCTCATCTCCGGCACCATCACCGACGCCAGCGGCCGTACCCTTTCCGGGCAGACGATGGCGGCGTTTTGGAACTCGATCCGGCACGCCAACCCATTGATTGTGGGCTTGAACTGCGCCTTTGGGCCATCGGCGTTACGGCCGTATCTGGCCGAAATCTCCAAACTGGCCGACACCTACGTCAGCATCTACCCCAACGCCGGCCTGCCCAACGAATTCGGCGACTTCGACGAGACGCCGGAAGTCATGGCCCCCATCTTGCGCGAATTCGCCCAAGCCGGATTCGTCAACCTCGTCGGCGGCTGCTGCGGCACCACCCCGGCCCACATCCGCGCCTTTGTGGCGGCGGTTGACGGATTACCGCCGCGCCCGGTTCCATCCCTGCCCGTCATCAGCCGCTTCAGCGGATTGGAGCCATTCAACATTGGTCCCGACAGCCTGTTCGTCAACATCGGCGAGCGCACCAACGTGACCGGTTCGCGCCGG
This sequence comes from Chloroflexota bacterium, assembly GCA_024277135.1. Lineage (GTDB taxonomy): Bacteria > Chloroflexota > Anaerolineae > Promineifilales > Promineifilaceae > JAJRVV01. The sequence goes on from JAJRVV010000117.1 coordinate 51,756, forward strand.
TTCGCCCGCCTCATCCGCGAAGAAAAATATGACGAAGCGCTCAGCGTGGCCCGGCAGCAGGTGGAAAATGGGGCGCAAATCATCGACATCAACATGGACGACGCCATGCTGGACGCCAAAGCCGCCATGACCCAATTCCTCTACCTCATCGCCGCCGAGCCGGACATCGCCCGCGTGCCGGTGATGATTGACTCCTCTCGCTGGGAGGTGATCGAAGCCGGGCTGAAATGCGTCCAGGGCAAATCCATCGTCAATTCCATCAGCATGAAGGAAGGGGAAGCGGAGTTCATCGAACGCGCCCGGCTGGCGCGGCGGTATGGAGCGGCGGTGGTGGTGATGGCCTTTGACGAGCAGGGGCAGGCGGATACGTTTGAGCGCAAAATCGGGATTTGCCAGCGCGCCTACCGCATCCTGACCGAAGAAGTGGGTTTCCCGCCGGAAGACATCATTTTCGACCCCAACGTTTTCGCCGTAGCCACCGGCATTGAGGAACACAACGAGTACGCCAAAGCGTACATCGAAGCGGCACAATGGATCAAGGCGAATTTGCCCCACGCGCTGGTCAGCGGCGGCGTCAGCAATTTGTCCTTTTCTTTCCGCGGCATCAATCTGGTGCGGGAGGCGATGCACTCGGCGTTTTTGTATTACGCCATCCGCGCCGGGCTGGATATGGCGATTGTCAACGCCGGGCAGTTGGCAGTTTATGAAGAAATCCCGCAGAAGCTGCTGACGGCCGTCGAAGATGTCCTATTCAACCGCCACCCAGACGCCACCGATAATCTGGTGACGCTGGCCGAGTCATTGAAAGGGCAAGGGGGCAGCCGCCAAAGGCAAGCTGATTTAAGCTGGCGGGAAAAGCCGGTGAACGAACGGTTAGCGCACGCCCTAGTCAAAGGGATCAGCGAATTCATCGTTGAAGATACGGAGGAGGCGCGGCTGCAGGCCGAACGGCCGCTGCGCGTCATCGAAGGGCCGCTGATGAGCGGCATGAACATCGTCGGCGATCTGTTCGGCGCCGGCAAAATGTTCCTGCCCCAGGTGGTCAAATCGGCCCGCGTCATGAAGCAGGCGGTGGCGCATCTGCTGCCTTATATCGAAGCGGAAAAGGAAGAACTGGGGCTGGCCGACACCACCAACGGCAAGATCGTCATGGCTACGGTGAAAGGGGATGTGCATGACATCGGCAAAAATATCGTGGGCGTGGTGCTGCAATGCAACGGCTACGAGGTGATTGATTTGGGCGTGATGGTTCCGGTCACCAAAATTCTAGAAACGGCCGTTGCCGAAAACGCCGACATCATCGGTCTCAGCGGGCTGATCACCCCCTCGCTGGAGGAGATGCGCCATGTGGCTGGCGAAATGAAACGGGCGGGCTTGTCGCTGCCGCTGCTCATCGGCGGCGCCACCACCTCGAAAGTGCATACGGCCGTCAAAATCGCGCCGGAATATGATGGCGCCGTCATCCACGTCACCGACGCCTCCCGCGCCGTCGGCGTCGCCGCCCACATTTTGGCCGGGTCGGATGCGTATGTGGACGACATCCGGCAAGAGTATGCGCAGATTCGGCTGAAACATGACGGCCGTCGCGCCCGCCGCCGTCTGGTTCCCATCGAGCAAGCCCGTCAAAATAAATTCAAAGCTGATTGGGACGCTTACCAACCGCCCCAACCCGCTTTCACCGGCGTCAAACTGTTCGCCGATTATGATCTGGCCGAACTGCGCCGCACCATTGATTGGACGCCCTTCTTCAAAGCGTGGGAGTTGGCGGGCAAATTCCCATCCATTTTGGATGATGCGGTGGTGGGGGAAACGGCCGTCAGCCTGTACCGGGACGCCCAGGAGATGCTGGACTGCCTCATCCAGGAGAAATGGCTCGCCGCCCGCGCCGTCATCGGCTTCTTCCCGGCCAATGCGGTGGGGGATGACATCGCGTTGTATCAGGATGGGGATCGCGCCCAACCCATCGGCGTCATCCACACCCTGCGCCAACAGATGGAACGGCCGCCCGGCCGGCCCAACCTGGCCCTGGCCGATTTCATCGCGCCCCAAGAAACGGGGCTGGCCGATTATCTGGGCTTGTTCGCCGTCACCGCCGGCATCGGCATCAAGCACAAACTGGCCGAATTCGAGGCCGCTCATGATGATTACCGCGCCATCCTGCTCAAGTCGCTGGCCGACCGGCTGGCGGAATCGCTGGCGGAGCGGATGCACCAGCGGGCGCGCCGGGAATTCTGGGGCTACGCGCCGGACGAAAAGCTGGACAATGACGCCCTCATCGCCGGGCAGTATCGCGGTATTCGCCCTGCGCCCGGCTATCCCGCCTGCCCCGATCACACCGAAAAAGGGGAAATCTTCCGCTTGCTGGACGCGCCGGCCAACGCCGGTATGTCGCTGACGGAGAACTTTGCCATGCGGCCGGCGGCGTCGGTGAGCGGCTTCTACTTCGCTCACCCGGAGGCGCGTTATTTTGGGATCGGCCGTATCGCCCCGGATCAGGCAGCCGATTATGCGGCACGGAAGGGGATGACGGCGGCGGAAGCGGAGGGGTGGCTGGCGACGGTGTTGGCGGGGTGAAGTTTTATTTCGCAGAGCTGGTTATGGGGGACGGCCGTTGCCCGCTTAAGATAGAAATAACATCATGATAAGCTGCATGCGAGAGAAAACCAAGCCCTGGGCGGGCGTGAAGCCTTTAACCACCAGAGCCTAATCAGGCAAACGATCTCCAGCCTTGCAGGTCAGCTTCATTAATTGTTAGCGCCCGTTTCATGATAGATACTGAATGATTGACACGGTGGTATTCTTCATCAGAAACTCAGTGTCAATTCTTCAATTTCATCAACATTGAACTTCTTTCTTATGTGCCAAAGATCATAGTTACTTTGCATGATCAGCCAGCTCTCTGGTGACCGCCCTAATGTTTTTGACAACCTTAGTGCCATTTCTGGGCTGATATTACTCTGCCCATTTATTAAACGGGTGAAGGTCGATGGAGAAACCTTTAATTTGGCCGCAACAGCTCGATGACTAACTTTAAGCGGTTCCAGATACACTTCACGAATGAACTCGCCAGGGTGAGGTGGGTTATACATACTCATTAGTGATAATCCTCGCAATTGACGATGTAGGCATCACCATCAATAAATTCGAATGTAATACGCCAATTTTTGCTGACATCAATTGCCCACTGTCCTTGCCTATTTCCTTTCAACGGATGAAGACGAAAGCCGGGTAGATCCATATCTTCAATTTGAGTGGCGGTGTCCAATGCTGTTAACCGTATCCTGAGTTTTTGCCGGCGAGTTGGTCGAACTCCAGTTACACTGCCTGCCTCGAAAAATTTTCTCAACCCTTTATGCTTAAATGATTTTATCATGGACTATTATTATATAGCGTATTGCGCATCGCGCAACACAAGGATTTAACATTTTGGCATTGGAGCCCAATCGCATAATGAGGTTGAGTCAAATTCAGGGCGCTAACGTTTTCATCTGCTGCACAAATACACTATATCATGCCGTTTTTCATCTTATCATGCGTGATTTTGCGGTTTTGCTCGATAAAGCGCCCAGATTGGCGTCATATTGTGCATATCGTGCGTGATAAGGTGTCATTTAGGTTTTTATCGCGCAAACATGCGCTGATAAAAATTATCTACAGCATAACGAATAAGCGTTTCATGCGGCGCGCCAAAAACGGCCGTCACAAATTGACCCCTCAGCCGCCGCACAAAGAGCATTCTGTCGAATGCTTCAGTTGAACTAAGCCGGGTTGAGGATTAAGACCTTCTCCAGACTGGCTTAACCCCGAAATGCGACCCCAATCTCAGTTACAGTATAGCCAGAAGCCCAAAAGCATGTCAACAGAAAAATCATTGGATATTCAGGTTTTCAGGGGATTTGCTATAAAACGAAGGCGGCAGCGCGAAGCAGCTATGAACGTCGCTTAGCCGTAAACTTGAAAATTGACTTCTTTTTGCAAAACCTGGGCTAATTTTTTGTCGCGAGTAAGAAGGGGAACATCGGCGGCGCTGGCTGTGGCCGAAATGAGCGCATCCAGCCAGCCCAATCCCAACTGCTGGTATTGCCGCATCCAACTGCCTGCCAGTTGCGCCGCCTCTGATGACAGCGGCAAGATGATGAATTGACCGAGTAATGCGTTATGTCTTTCTAGTTCGCCCGCACGCAAACTGCGCCACAGTTCTGCTTCTGTGATGACTGACAGGTAAGGCGTAATTTCTTCAGCAAGGATGTCGTCAAAAAAAGGGCGAATGCGATCCCGTCCCCGGAAAATGTCAATCAAGCAGTTGGTATCGAAGAGGCGTTCCAGCGGCTTACTCATCGTCCCAATTGCTCTCCCATCGGGAACGGCCGTCTGCCAGCCACTCATCAGTTATATCCTCCAGATCTACCCACATCCCAAAAACTGCTTGCAAATTAGCGTCGGCCGCTTCCTGACCGAACGGCCGTCGCCTCAACTTGCCATACTCCTTAACGCCCAAGATCACAGCCACCGGCTTACCATCCCGTTCCACAATGATCGGCCCGCCAGTTCGAGAAACTTCACGCAAGACCCGGCCAAAGCGGTTTTTTACTTCTGTCGCAGATAATGATTTCGTGTTCATCTAAACCTCGTTCAGCTAAAATATTTAGCTGACTACAGTTCAGTTAAAATCAACCGCGTTGGCAAGTGATTTTGCGAGCTTATGCCTCAAACTTTCCCAAAATGATAGTGGCATTATGCCCGCCAAAGCCAAAGCCATTGGACATAGCCGCCCGAATATGCGCCGGCCGCGCCTCATTAGGCACATAATCCAAATCGCAAGCCGGGTCGGGCGTGGTGTAGTTGATGGTGGGCGGCAGTAAGCCCGACTGGATGGCTTGCAGGCAAATAATCGCTTCCAAGGCCCCGGCCGCGCCCAGCAGATGGCCGTGCATGGATTTGGTGGAGCTGACGGGCAGGCTGGCCGCTTTTTCGCCAAACAGCTTTTTGATGGCGGCCGTCTCCCCTTTGTCGTTGAGCGGGGTGCTGGTTCCGTGCGCGTTGAGGTAATCAATGTCATGGATGGCCAGCCCGGCGTCATCCAGTGCGTTTTGCATGGATTTGACGGCCCCTGCCCCATTTTCGGCGGGCATGGCGATGTGGTAAGCGTCGGCGCTGGAACCGTAGCCCAGCAGTTCGCCGTAGATACGCGCCCCGCGCGCCTGAGCGTGACTCAGTTCCTCCAAAATGAGGACGGCCGCGCCCTCGCTGGCTACAAACCCATCCCGGTCCCGGTCAAACGGCCGTGACGCCTTTTCTGGCTCATCATTACGGGTGGAGAGCGCCCCCATCACGCCAAACCCGGCAAAGGTGAGCGGCAGCAAACACGCCTCCGAGCCGCCGGCGACCATGAGATCGGCCGCGCCGCGCCGGATCATCATGGCCGCTTCGCCGATGACGTTGTTGCCGGTGGCGCAGGCGGTGGAGATGACCATGTTTGGCCCGCGTAAGCCATGCCGGATGGAGACGGCCGCCGCCGGCGTGTCAGCCAGCATCATCGGCACAAAAAAGGGGCTGACGCGGTAAGCCCCTTTCTCGTCAAAGGTGTGGACGTTGTCAATCATCGGCTCCATGCTGCCCATGCCGCTGCCCAGCACCACCCCTATCCGATCCCGGTTGGCGTCGGTGATGGCGAGACGGCCGTCCGCAATCGCCTGATCCGCCGCCGCCAATGCCAACTGGGTCATGCGCGACATGCGCCGCGCTTCCCGGCGTCCCAACAGCCCCACCGGGTCAAAATCGCGCGCTTCCCCGGCGATTCGAGTCTTAAATTCAGCGGCGTCAAAGTGGGTGATGGGGCCGATGCCGCTCTGCCCGGCGGCTATTTTGGCCCAGGTTGCCGCTGCATCATTGCCCATCGGGTTGTAGGTTCCCATCCCGGTGATGACCACACGTCGCTTGTTTTCCATAGTTACCTCTCTTGTTACTGTTCCGACCTGGGAGGTTTAGAAACCTGACAGGTCTTGGTGCAATAACCCGCCTGCTGGGCCAAAGATACGCAAAACCAAAAGGGGCGTCTCTTGTGGGAGACGCCCCTTTCTCATTAAAACAACGCTGCGATTAGTTCAAGAACAGCGAGAACGCGCCGCCGGTCTGGAAGAAGTCACCGATGTTTATGAAGTACAATCCATCCGTCTCAAAGGTGAAGGTCAGCGTTTCCGCGCCGCCGGACAATTCCACATCCGCCGAATCCAGGATATTGTCATCCACATCCAGAATGTCAATCACCAAATCCACCTCGTCGTTGGTGGCGACGGTGATTTCCAGCGTGTTCCCGGCCGTGCCGTTAAACGCATAAGTCATCACCCCATCGGTATTGAACGTGCCCACAATCTCATCACCGTAAGCCAGTTCCAACAAAACCAGGTCTGAAGCGGCCATGGTGAAGTTGTATTCACCAAAATCACCCTCAAACCCAACTACATTGAAGTAATAATTGGTGGCATCCGACTCTGGCGTGATGAAAATGATTTCCTCAAAGCCGGTGCTGTCATCAACCTCCAGCAACAGTTCGTCGGTGTCATCATTGTACACCTGAAGCACAGCGTCAAAGTCCGGATCAAGGTAGGCGGCGACCATTTCGCCGCCAGAGGCGGTGAAGGGGAAGGGTTGACCAGAAGCGGAGTCCGCTTCATCCAGGGCGCCAAAGGCAAAGAGAATGTTGCCCGGCAGCCCGCCATTGACCAGGTCTACCGTCACCTCGAAGTCGCCAATCTGTCCATCAAAACCTTCGACCACGATGGTGTAGAACCCATCTTCAAGCAGTTCCAGCGTCCGAATATGCTCGGTGTCAAAGGAGCCGTCAATTGGGCCTTCTACAACAGATAGTCCGTTGGGGCCAAGGATGTCCAGCGTCAGATCAAAACCATCGAAGGGAGCGGCCGTCACATTCACAAAGTCGCCTGCGGAACCGGCAAAGCTCCAGCTAACGCCGGCGTCACCGGTGATGCTGCCGGGAACGGTGTTACCATAAGCAATCGTGCTGCCTCCGGGCGGCAGTGGCGGCGGCGCTACGGCCGTACCCGCTTCCATAATCGTCAACTGGTATGGCCCGCCTGACCCGGCAAAACCGCGCAAAACGATGGAGAACTCGCCGCTGGAAGGCAGGGACAATCCCCGAACCTCTTCCAGGTCAAAGGCGTCGTCCAATTCGCCGCCAATGATAGAATTGCCATCGGCATCCACCACATCCACTACCACATCCAATTGGTCATCCGTCGGCTCCACGATGATGTCAATCGTTTCACCGGCCACGCCCAGGAATGTCCAGACGGCCGCGCCATCGGCGGCGATTTCGCCATTGATCACATCGCCGTAAAGCAGCAGTCCCAGGGAATCGGGGACATCTACCGGCGGCGCGGTCACCTCTATCGGTTCGGTAACGGTCAGGGTTTGCGCCATCATCTCAAAAATAGGTCGGAACTCTTTTTCGGTGTCGGCCGGGGTGACGCCGAACATGATAGCTGTCCGTTCGCCATTTATGGCGATTGCCGCGTAGCTAAATAAGGGCGTTCCATTATCAGAAGTGCCCTTGATGATGGCCCAGGCGCCCGGCTGACCGTTCATCATCATCTCGGTTGGCCCTTCCACCACTTCCATATCATCAGTGATGCCGAAATCGTCAATCACTTCTTGCAACGCGGCCGCCGGGGAAGCGTCAGAAAAATCAGCCGTGTCGCCGCTTACGACGACCACCACGCCGCCTTCTTCGCCCGGATCAGGCGAATCCATCAACTCTTCGGCGGAGGCAATGGTGGCAAAACCAAACGTCTCCGACGAAAACCAATTTCCCGGAAACTGGATGGTGTAACCGCCTTCCGCGCTGTCCAATGTTTCCAGATTCACAGGCGGGGTGTCCGTCGGCGGCGGAACCGGGGTGTCTGTCGGCGGCGGCGGCGGCGGGGTGTCCGTCGGCGGCGGAACCGGGGTGTCTGTCGGCGGCGGAACCGGCGTATCTGTCGGCGGCGGCGGTTCCGGGGTGGGTGTTGGCTCTGCGCCGCCACAAGCTGCCAGCAACAGTCCCAGCGTCAGCAAGGCAACTGTCAGCAATAATAAAGGGGAACGATTTTGCTTCTTCATGTGTCTCTCTCCTGTTGAAACATTAAACAAAACAATACGTAACTTCTCAATAACCTGGGGAGATTACAAAAGTTTTAGCGATGCTTTAGTCAAACAAACCCAATTGCGAAACTTTTGTAATCTTTTCCCCCGAAATTTTAGAAGATACCACAGTATCTTCTCAAAAATCTGGGGTAATCACAGGGGAGTTAAATCAGGTTGACCACGTGAGCGGATGATGTCCGCCAACGACGGCATTGCATTTTTCTGTGAAACCCGGTCAAGCACATATTG
>JAJRVV010000118.1 GCA_024277135.1 Chloroflexota bacterium
GGCTACCCTGCTGAGTAGCCATTCGGTAGACAACCTGCTTTTTTGTAAGTTCAGCTATTGCCGAAAGTCTTAACCTGCCTGAGATTACTCTTTTTGCTTATTCAATTGTAAAGGTGCTTAATCATGGTTTTGAACCATGCCAAATTGTTCAAAAATTTAAGCGAACGCCCTGTTACAAATTTGTTGCCACATGGGTCATTGTAGGGGCCAGGCAATCGGGTACATAGTATGTCAAACGGACGGCCTTGTCTCCGATTGCCTCGCCCCGATTGGCAATAATCAGAACACCAGGGCGAGGCGGCGGCGAGACAAGGCCATTTGTCATCCCAAACGCCATTCGCCGCCGCCTCGCCCCTACGCATCCGCTCCAGGAAATTGTAAAGATGATTTTGCAAGAAATGAACCATGCCAAAACAGAGAAAGATCGGTGTTCTTCCCAGATTCAGTAGATCCAAAATCTGCCACGAATTGCACAAATTTCACGAATTAAGAACGTGTTTTTCGTGTAATTCGTGGCATTCGTGGCGAAAATCTTGATCTACTGAGATTGGTATTTTACGGGAAAAACAAGGAGTACGAAATGCGCCTTCCTACCTGTCCTACGCCCCAACGTCTCGCCCTCCGCGTCACGCCCGCCGCCGAGCGGGCGCTGCGCGGCGGCCATCCCTGGCTGTTTGCCGGCGCCATCACCCGCCAGAGCGCGGACGGCCGCCCCGGAGACCTGGCCGTCATCTTCGACCGCAAAGGGCGTTTTCTGGCCGCCGGCCTGTTCGACCCCGGCTCCACCATTCGGGTGCGGGCGCTGCAACATCGCCAACCGGCCGCGATTGATCAGGCGTGGTTCCAGAGCCAAATCGCCGCTGCTGCCGAACTGCGAGCCGGGCTGGCCAATACGCAGACCACCGGCTACCGGCTGGTTCATGGCGAGAATGACGGCCTGCCGGGGTTGGTCGTGGATCAGTACGCGAAAACGTTGGTGATGAAATTGTACACGGCCGCCTGGGTTCCCCATCTGGCAGAGGTGCTGGCGGGCGTGACGGCCGTCGCCCATCCCCGGCGCGTTGTACTGCGATTGAGCCGGGAGACGGCCCGCCAAAGCGAAGCGTTATTCGGCCTGGAAGACAAATCACTTTTACTTGGCCCGTCGCTGGATGGCCCGGTTTTGTTCACGGAAAACGGGCTGCGCTTTGCCGCCGATCTGTTGGCCGGACAGAAAACCGGCTTTTTCCTGGATCAGCGAGAAAATCGGGCGCGGGTAGAACGACTGGCGCGGGAAAAATCAGTGTTGAACCTGTTTGCTTACACCGGCGGTTTTTCGTTGTATGCGGCGCGGGGCGGGGCAACGGCCGTCACCAGCGTAGACATCAGCCAACCGGCGCTGGATGCGGCCAAGCGCAATTTCGCCCTGAATCCGGCGCTGGCCCAGATTCCGCATAAGCTGATTCGGGGAGATGCGTTTCAGGTGTTGGCGGAGATGGGGAGCAGCGGCCGTACCTTCGACTTGGTGATCATTGATCCACCCTCGTTTGCCAAAAAGCAGGCTGAAGTGGAAAAGGGGATGCGGGCATACGGCCGTCTGGTCAAGCTGGGGTTGTCAGTGTTGAAAAACGGGGGGACGTTGGTGATGGCCTCTTGTTCCAGCCGGGTGACGGCGGCCGATTTTTTCGAGTTGGCGCAGAAGACGGCGTGGGAGGTGGGACGGCCGTTACGCCACATCCAGACCAGCGGCCACGCTCTCGATCACCCCATCCGCTTCCCGGAAGGAGCTTATCTCAAATGTCTTTTTGCGGTGAGTTGAGGGTTTTGGCGGAACTTAATCCTCCTGGAACTGGCGATCCAGGTCTTCCAGCAATTGTGCCGCTTCCACCAGTTTATCCAACGGGTTCTTATCCCCGGTGAAATACCGGTAATCAGCCGGCATCAAATCCAGCGTCTGCACCAAATCATTGTACTTCTGTTTGAGCGAGCTTTCCGAAACCCCATAACGCTGCGCCACCTGCGCCCGTGACGCATCCAAAAAATTAACTTTGACGATGGCGTAGGTGATCGCCGCCGACCACAACGCCGGTTTGGGCGCGCGCAAAGGCTGGCGACCAATCGTGATGCGATACTCCAGCCACATCTGCATCGCCTTGCCAATTTGCTGCACCGGCATCTTCATCTGGCGCATAACTTGAATCAGCAATTCTTCCACTTCGTCCAGCGCCGAAGAAAACAACCGCTCGTACCGGCCAGCGATTTTTTGGTCTTTTTCCGTGTGTAGGTATTGGCCTAACGCCTGCATCGCTTCGCCATAATTCCCGGCGCGGGCCTGGGTGCGGGCCAGATTCAAATGATATTCGGGATTGTCCGGCTCGTTATCAATGGCAAGCTCAAAAGCTGAAACCGCCTGTTCCAGCTTCCAATTTTCATAATGGGCCAGCCCTTGCTCATTCGCTTTGGCGGCTCGCCGTTGTTTTTTTGGCTCGTCATGTAATCTCCCGATTATGGATTGGCCTCACCCACTGACGCTATCGAGGCTAAGACGGGTTCGGGCATCACCTGCGCCTCCACAATTTGTCCCTGCCCTCGTTCAAATGCCAACACTTGGCCCAAAGCGGTGATGGCCACGGCCAGCATCTCTAAATCAGGTTCAGCGGTGGTCAACTTTTGCAGCGCCAGATTGGGCCGGGTGATGAATCGAATGAAAGCATTGTCTTGATGTGCGGCCGTAAAGCGAATGAACTCATACGCGATCCCGGCGATCACCGGTAGCAGCACAATGCGAGAAAAAATGCGCGTCAACAAATTTAAGTCCGGCAGCAAACTGTAGATCAAAATCGAAATCACCACCACCGTCAGCAAAAAAGCGGTGCCGCAGCGGGGATGCTCCAACGGGAAAGCGGCCACCGACTCCGGCGTCAATTCTATCCCGGATTCATACGCATTGATCGTTTTATGTTCCGCCCCATGATACCGGTAGACGCGACGGATGTCCGGAACCAGGCCGATCCCCCACACATACCCCACCAGCAGCAGCAAGCGCACCAACCCTTCAATGAGATTTTCCAAAACAAGCGACGCTTCAACATTCAGAAAGATAACCGCCTGCCGCGCCAAAAAGGTAGGCAGCACAAAGAATAAAAAAATGGAAAAAGTGAGGGAGAACAGAACCGTACCCCACTGAGCCGGCCCCGAAAACACGTTTTCCGCCTCTTGTCCCGGTTCAGTTTCCTCTTCAATGGCGACTTCTGCCGAGAACATCAAGCTCTTAATGCCCAACCCCAGCGCATCCCACAGCAGCGTCAACCCGCGCACAAAGGGCATCTTGGCAAAACGGCCGCCATAAATGTGCGCGTTCAACGGTTCGGTGTGTACCACAATTTCCCCTTCGGGATTGCGCACCGCCACCGCCAACGCCTTGGAGCCGCGCATCATCACGCCTTCAATCACAGCTTGCCCGCCATAGTTAAAAGCGGGCGCATCTTCAGAAGTTACAATTTTATTTTCAGACATAGGCGGATTGTACTGAGGGGGATGATGAGCGTCAAGGCGGCAAAAGCGACCGCCCAGCGGCCAACCCCTTCTCATGTTCATGACAGCGGCTGGAAGCTGGCCAGGATGTCGTGCAAATCGGTCGAGAGCGAGGTGTAAGTTTTGGGCAAACTACACGCCGCCAGAAGATAATTGCCCTGCGGCTGCAAGATTATTTTTTGCTGGCAGCGCAGCGTCGTCCCCCCTTCATCATCAATCACACGAACCAAAAAGTCGGCCTGGGGTTCGCCGCGAACGCCGTCAACGTATTCCGTTCGCAAAAGCTCAATTTTGTCATCATACGCTTCCAATAAAAATTTGGCGTCATCCAGCGTTAAAGGTTGGGCGCGTCTGTCGCGGGCGATGATGAGATACCCGGTCAGGTCATCAACCTGGTCGGCCGTTTGATTAGCGGCCAGCATCAGCAGTTGTAATTGTTGGTCAAATCGGCCGAAAGGGGCCAGTGCGGCCGGCAGTAAATCGTCCTGGATGATAGCCTGGCTGAACGCATCCTGGCCCGCTTCTGCCGCTTCCTGCCACGACCAACCGGGGGGTAGATTGAGGGTGAATGTCAGATTGGCGTCGGTGACGGCCGTCCATCCGGCGGGCAGGCTGGTACGGTCGGCGATCACGGCTAACGGCCGTTTGCCCAAACTGCCCATCACCCACAGCGCCAGCACAATCACCAGTCCCGTCATCCCGCCATATACCATGATATTTCGCAGAGAGTACGGTTCGGATTCCACTTCTGCCGGCTGGGTCAATACCGGGTTTGCTCGAGACGATTTTCGGGGTAACTGCCAGCCGCAGTGCCAGCAGACGGTATCTGTGGCCAAAATTGTTTGGCCGCAGTTGGGGCAGGTATGGTCGCTCACAGAATTTTCTCGCTGCTCCTTTTTTCCTGAGTGTCAATCATTTTACAAGGGGATTGTATCAGACTTGCCTGAATGCCGTCGATGGTTCCCATATCATTTGAGCTATAATTTGAGAGCAAGGAATTGTAAGCAAGAAGGTAAGAATTGCTCTCTAAACTATTTATCAAACAGTCCTCCTTTTTCTCCTCTTCCCGCAAAGAGCCTTGCACCCGCAAGGCTTTTTGTCTTTGGGGGTGCAAGTGATACCGACACGCGCTGAAATCGAACGGATTTTGCAGGAAACGGCCGTCCCTGCCGGTCTCCATTTCCAACTGGCAACAACATCGGATTTTCGCCCGTTGGCCGATTTGGGATTTTCCAGCCAACCCATCCATCAATTTCAAGATACCTTTGAGCGACTGCTGGCGTGGCAGGCGGACGGCCGTTGCTGCTGGCTGGTCGTTCGCCATGAGAGCGCCATCATCGGCTCCGGCCAGCTTATCGTTTATCCGCATAGCAGCGAATTGGCGAATCTGTTTGTGGTTCCCGTCTGGCGCAGTCAAGGGGTGGGGTCGGCGATGATGGCGGCATTGACGGCCGTCGCCCGCGCCCTGGCATTGACCGCGCTCGAAATCAGCGTCGCTCCCGGAAACGAACACGCCGTCGCCCTTTACCGGCGGTTGGGATTCAACGACGACCGCCGGGTACGGCTGCCCAATCAAGAAACGGCGCTCGTTTTGCGCAAAGCGTTGTAAAATAGCGCCATCACGAATTAGAAGGAACTCTTATGCCCCAACCAGACCCAATCGTCACCGACCAGAACCATCTCAAATCCTTGAGCTATAAAACGCAGGACAAGCTCAACGTACGCATCCGCACTCACAAGAAATATACCCGGCCCCAGGTAGATTTTATCCACTGGGTGATGGACACCATTTCCTGGCAAGGGGATGAGGCGGTATTGGACGTGGGCTGTGGATCGGGCAATTATGTGGAGTGGGGACAGGCATACGGCCGTGCCTACCTCGCCGGCGACCTCTCTCTAGGCATGTTGCGCGGCCTGTCCCATCCAGGACTCATCCGCGTCAACCTGGACGCCCAACGCCTCCCATTTGCCGCCGATTCCGCCGATGTCATTCTGGCAAACCACATGATTTACCACATCCCCGACAAAGAGGCGGCCCTGGCTGAATTTCGGCGGGCGCTGCGGCCCAACGGCCGTCTCCTGGCCGCCACCAACAGCGTCTACACCATGACCGAACTACGCCAACTCACCCCCAAAGCATTGGCCCGATTGGGCGCCGAACCCATCGTTTTTCAAGACGTGGCCACAGGTGGGTTTACATTGGAAAACGGCCGCGCCCTGCTGCAACCCCACTTCGCCCAGGTTGCCCGCCACGACTTGCCCGCCGCCTTCGTTTTCCCCGAAACCCAGCCCGTCCTCGACTATATCAATTCCAGCCGCGACTGGTATGAGCGCAAACTCCCTGCCGGTGTGTCGTGGCGCGATCTGCTGGCGGCGATAGGACAGATTCTCGATGAACATATCGCTCAACATGGCGTGTTTCGCGTCAACAAACTCTCCGGCCTTTTTGTCTGCCAAAACTGATGTCTCATGAGTGATTTCTTTGACGTGATTTACGGCCGTCGCTCCATCCGCCGCTACCAACCTGACCCCATACCCCAACCCATCATCGAGCAACTGCTGCAAGCGGCCGTCTGGGCCCCCTCCGCCCACAACCGGCAGCCGTGGCGCTTCGCCGTCATCACCACGCCTCAAGTCAAGCATGAGTTAGCCGCCGCCATGGGCCGCCAGCTTCGCGCCGACCTGGCCGCCAATGGCCTGCCGCCAGACGCCATCGAAAAAGACGCCGTCCGCTCTTACCAACGAATCACCCATGCCCCCTTGCTCATCCTACTCTGTTTGAGCATGGTTGACATGGACGCCTATCCCGACCCGGCCCGCCAACGAAATGAGTGGATCATGGCCGGGCAAAGCGTGGCCCTGGCCGGGCAAAACCTACTTCTGGCCGCCCACGCCCTGGGATTGGGCGCTTGTTGGTTGTGCGCTCCCCTTTTCGCGCCGACGGCCGTCCGCCAAACGATAGATTTACCCCCGGATTGGCAGCCACAAGCCCTGATCGCCGCCGGTTATCCCGCCGAAACCCGGCAAAAAAGCCGGAACCCACCCGCCCAAATTACCCGTTACTTTTAATCTCCAATTTCCCCGTTTTTTTCGTTGCCCCCGCCCTGGATCATGCTATAATTTCAAATAATCTGATTGATACGATTTATCGGATAAATGACAATGATGAAACGAACAAAGCCCAACGCCAAGTTGCCCAACGCCGAATTTTTTGGGTACTTGATTGAAAACAACATTTCCCCAGGCGACCGGCTGCCGCCAATCAGTGAAATCGGCGGCGATCTGGGCGTCAGCATCGGCAAATTACGGGAACAACTAGAGGTGGCGCGCCATATGGGGATCATTTCCGCCCGCCCCCGTTTGGGTATGCGCCGGGAGCCGTTCGACTTTTTGCAGGTGGTATTGGCCGGGATTTTGTTCAGTCTGGAAAGCGGCGAGACTTCATTTGCCCAACTCAGCCAACTGCGGGTTGCCATTGAAACCCAACTTTGGCATGATGCGGTGGCTCACTTGACGCCAGACGACAAGGAGGAACTTCAGGCGCTCATCGCTCAAGCGTGGGCCAAGCTGCGCGGCGAACCGATTCACATTCCCAACAGCGAACATCGTCAGTTACATCTCAAGATGTTCAGCCGCATTGACAACCCGTTTGTCAAAGGGCTGCTGGAAGCGTATTGGGAGGCTTATGCTGCCAGCGAACTGACTCGTTTTGCCACGTATGAGTACTGGCTCAAGGTGTGGGATTATCATGAGCGCATTGTCGCCGCCCTGGTACAGAATGACTTTGAAACGGGTAGACAACTGCTTATCGAGCACTTTTCGATTTTGCAGGCATTATCTGCGCCGAAAGTGGCGTGATGGATAAAAAAAGGATATTCAGAATTGGGGGGGACGGTATAAAACGTAAAATGTAAGGTTTCGCCAGCGCAGTTTTTCGTTTTTCCTGTTGACAACCCCGCCAATTTCCCAAGAACCCAATGACAAAAGGAACAGCTATGAGTCTGAAAGAGGAATTACAATCTGAACGAGTGGAGTACCTGAACTTGTCGCGTCATTGCGTTGTGGCCAGCGGCACGGCCGTCCGCGATGTGCTGGCCCAGATGCGAGAAGCCAACGTCCATGTCTGCCTCATCACCGTAGGAGATCGTCTGACGGGCATCTTCACCGAGCGGGACGCTTTGCGCCGGATCGTCAACGCGCCCAATGTGCTGGCCTCCGCCATTGATGCCTTCATGACGGCCGATCCCATCACCATCACCCCGGAGCGTTCCGCCGCCGAGGCGCTGCGACTGATGGACGCCCACAATTTCCGCGATTTGCCGGTGGTGGATGAGAACGGCCGTATCCTAGGCAACATGACCCACCAGGCCATCATCGAGTATCTGGCGGGGCGGTATCCCGGCGACGTTCTCAATCGTTCGCCGCGACCCGGCCAATACCCGCGCAAAGCCGAAGGCGGAGATTAACAAATAAACAAACAAACAACTAACGGTTAACGGCTAAACCATGCAAAGGAACCATTATGAGTGACCCAACCGAAACTTTTGAAGAAGTCAAATCGATCATCATACGATTCGCTGGGGATTCCGGGGATGGCATGCAGCTCACCGGAACCCAATTCACCAACGCCTCGGCCGTTTTCGGCAACGACATCAGCACCATGCCTGATTTCCCCGCCGAAATCCGCGCCCCGGCCGGCACATTGGCCGGCGTCAGCGGCTTCCAGGTCAACCTCTCCAGCCATGACGTGTTGACCCCCGGCGACGCCCCGCAGGCGCTGGTGGCGATGAACCCCGCCGCCCTCAAAGCCAGCCTGCCCGATCTGGAAACAGGCGGCATCATCATCGTCAATACCGACGCCTTCACCCGCAGTAATTTGCACAAGGCGGGGTATGATGAAAACCCATTAGAAAACGAGTCTCTGAGCCAATACCGGGTACACCCTGTGCCCTTAACCTCCCTCAATCGGGAAGCATTGGTTGATGTGGAAGGGCTTTCGTCCAAAGACAAAGATCGCAGCCAGAATTTCTTCGCTTTAGGCATTGTCTTCTGGATGTTTGACCGGCCCATGGACATCACCCGCTCCTGGCTGGAAAAGAAATTTGCCAAACGGCCGCAAGTCATCGAAGCCAACAGTAAAGCGATGCAGGCCGGTTATAACCTGGGCAACACGCTGGAAATTTTCCAGCAGCGATTCCGCATTCGCCCGGCGGCTCTGCCGCCAGGAACCTACCGCAAAGTGACCGGCAACGAAGCCATGGCGATGGGATTGGTCACGGCCGCGCAAAAGATGGGCAAGCCGCTCTTTTATGGCACCTACCCCATCACCCCGGCCAGCGACATTTTGCACGCCCTGGCGCCGCTGCGCAATTTCGATGTGCGCACCTTCCATGCGGAAGATGAAATCGCGGCCATGGGGTCTATCATCGGCGCTTCTTTTGGCGGCGCATTGGCCGCCACCGGAACCAGCGGCCCCGGCATCGCCCTCAAAAGCGAGGCGATGAACCTGGCCGTCATGCTGGAACTGCCCATGGTGATTGTGAACGTGCAGCGCGGCGGCCCCAGCACCGGCCTGCCCACCAAAGTGGAGCAGTCCGACCTGTTCCAGGCTATGTTTGGCCGGAACGGCGAAAGTCCGGTGGCGGTGTTGTCTCCACGCAGTCCGTCCGACTGTTTTGACATCGCTATTGAAGCGGCGCGGTTGGCGGTGCGCTCCATGTCGCCCGTCATCATTTTGTCGGACGGCTTCCTGGCAAATAGTTCGGAACCGTGGCTCATCCCCGATGCGGACGACATCCCGGAGATTCCCGTCCACCATCCGGCCGGCCGCGCCAATGGCGATGGTCCATTCCTGCCTTACAAACGAGACCCGGAAACATTGGCGCGGCCGTGGGCCATTCCGGGCACGCCGGGGCTGGAACATCGGATGGGCGGGCTGGCGAAAGCGCCGGACACCGGCAATGTCTCCTATTTCCCGCCGCACAATGAACAAATGACGGCCGAACGCGCCGAGAAGATCGCCCGGCTGGCCGATGTCATCCCGGAACAGGATGTTTATGGGCCGGATTCGGGCGAACTGCTGGTGATTAGCTGGGGCGGCACGTTTGGCGCAGTGCGCACGGCCGTGGCTCAGGCGCAGGCGGCCGGACAATCAGTAGCCCACGCCCACGCCCGTTACCTCAACCCCTTCCCCCGCAATTTCCGCGACCTGCTCAGCCGGTATCGCCGCATTGTGGTGGCCGAACTCAACGCTGGACAACTCGCCTTTCTCATTCGCGGCCGTTATGTCCTCAACGTGCAGTCGTTCAACAAAATCCAGGGGCAACCCTTCAAGATTCGGGAAGTCCGCAAGAAGATAGAAGAGATTTTGGCGTAAAACGGAGAAAATCATGACGACAACAACCATTCCAGTAAAATTGACGCGCAAAGACTTTGTGTCGGACCAGACCGTACGCTGGTGCCCCGGCTGCGGCGACTATTCTATCCTGGCCCAAATTCAGAAAACCTTGCCCAACATCGGCTACGCCAAAGAGGACATTGTGTTCATCTCCGGGATTGGCTGCTCCAGCCGCTTCCCGTATTACATGGACACGTTCGGCATTCACAGCATACACGGCCGTGCCCCCACCCTGGCCACCGGCTTAGCCATCACCAACCCCAACCTCAGCGTCTGGGTCATCACCGGCGATGGCGATGGGCTATCCATCGGCGGCAACCACCTGGTTCATACCATGCGCCGCAACGTCAACCTCAACATCGTCCTCTTCAACAACCGGATTTATGGGTTGACCAAAGGACAGTACTCCCCCACCTCCCGCGTGGGCAAAAGAACCAAATCCTCGCCCATGGGCAGCCTGGAACAACCCGTCAACCCCATCGCTTTGGCGCTGGCCTCCGGCGCCACCTTCATCGCTCGTTCACTGGACGCCCACACCAAACACCTGGGCGAGACGCTTTTCGAGGCGGCCAAACACCAGGGCACATCCTTCATCGAAACCTACCAAAACTGCGTCATCTTCAACCCCGCCGAATGGGGGCCGTTGGAAGACCGGCGAGAACGAGACGACCACATCATTTATCTGGAGCATGGCAAACCATTGGTGTTCGGCAAAGGACGCGACAAAGGCATCCGGATCAACGAGCAATTCTTACCCGAAGTGGTGACTTTGGGCGATGAATACAGCGAAGACGACCTCCTGGTTCATAATGAAACCTCCAAACAACAGGCCTACATTCTCAGCAGCATTGAGTATCCCGAATTCCCGGCCTCCATGGGCGTTCTCTACCGGAAGGTGAAGCCCACTTACACGGCCGGTTTGATGGCGCAAATCGCCGCCGCCCGCGCCCAAAAGGGAAACGGCGATTTGAATGCGCTTTACCGCAGCGCCGATTTCTGGATGGTGAAGGAACGAGACGAGATTAGATCTGAAGTAACAGGTTCCGTTCCCTTGGGCATAAGCGACGCTTACATGGCGGAGATGGACAAACCGGCCGAGGAGACGACGGCCGTCCAGGATGTGTTCACCACCCAACCCATCCATGCGCTGAAGCCGAAAGTGCCTATCACGGTGGAACGCTCGGCCACGCTGGCCAAGGCGATCCGGCGCATGAACGCGCATAACATCGGCTGTTTGCTGGTGACGGATGATGATGATCATCTACAAGGCATCTTCACCGAGCGGGATGTGCTGAACAAGGTGGCCGGGCTGGTTGCAGATTTATCCTCGGCCAAAGTCGGCGATTTCATGACGGCCGATCCCATTTCCGTCAATGGTGATTTTCTCATCGCCCACGCCTTGCACCTCATGTCCATTCACGGGTTCCGCCACCTGCCGCTGGTGGATAATGAGAATCACGCGGAAGGCATCATCTCTTTCCGGGATGTGGTGCGTTTTTTGAAAGATAGTTTGTCCTGATTCATCCTCCCGGAGGTTCCGAACCTCCGGGAGGATTTGCTAAAAACGAGCAAGCCCTTTGGAGCAACGTATGGATAGTTCTGAACCTGAAACGGCCGTTCCCCCCTCCCCCGTCAACGATTTCGCCATGGTCGTCGCCACCGCCAACGGCACCGGCAGCCAGACCGCCAACCTCGCCATTTTGCGCGCCCTGTTCAAGATGGGAATCCCCGTCAACGGCAAAAACATCTTCCCATCCAACATCCAGGGGTTGCCCACCTGGTACCACATCCGCGTCAGCAAAGATGGGTATGTGGCCCGGCGGCACACTTCCGAGATACTGGTTGCCTTCAATCAAGTGACGCTGTTTGAAGACGTGCAAAACCTGCCCGCCGGCGGCGTCTGCATCCACAACGCCGATTGGCGCACTGTGCCGGAGCGGGACGACGTCACCTTTTACGGCATCCCTGTCAACCAATTCACGCGGCAAACCGGCGCCAAAGGAAAATTGCGGGATTACATCGCCAACATGGTGTTTGTGGGCGGGCTGGCCTTCCTGCTGGAGCTTCCGCTCCAATTCATTGATGAGTCCCTACATTTCCACTTCAAAGGTCGGCGAAAACTGGTGGATTCAAACATGGGGGTGGTGCAGGCCGCCTTTGATTGGGCGGCCGAAAATTGGCAAAAGCGCGATCCGTTCCGGGTGGAGCCGATGAATCGTACCGAAGGGCAGATCATGATGACCGGCAACGAAGCCGCCGGGCTGGGTTCCGTGTTTGGCGGGGCTACTTTTTGCGCCTGGTATCCCATCACCCCTTCCACCAGCATCATTGACACCCTGAACAGCTACCTGGCCCAATTCCGAAACGACGCCGAAACCGGGCAGGCCACCTATGCGGTGGTGCAGGCCGAGGATGAATTGGCGGCCATCGGCATGGTGATTGGCGCGGGTTGGGCCGGGGCGCGGGCGATGACGGCCACTTCCGGCCCCGGCATTTCGCTGATGGCGGAGTTTGCCGGGCTGGGTTATTTTGCCGAAGTCCCGGCCGTCATCTGGGATGTGCAACGGGTTGGCCCCAGCACCGGGATGCCCACTCGTACCGGCCAGGGGGATTTGATTTCCACGTACTACCTGGGGCACGGCGACACAAAGAATGTGATTCTCCTGCCCGCCTCCGTCGGCGAATGTTTTGAGTTTGGTTACCGGGCGTTTGACCTGGCGGACGAACTGCAAACGCCGATCTTCGTCCTCAGCGACCTGGATTTGGGTATGAATAACTGGATGTCGGAACCGTTTGCTTATCCGGCGCAGCCGATTAAGCGGGGCAAGGTGTTGTCGGCGGAGGAAGTGACGCGGGAGTACGGCCGTTACCGGGACATTGACGGCGACGGCATCCCCTACCGCACCCTGCCCGGCAACGAGAACCCGTTAGCCGCCTGGTTTGCCCGGGGGACGGGGCACAACGAGATGGCGGTGTACAGCGAACGGCCGCAGGATTGGGTGAATAACATGGCCCGCATCCAGCGCAAATTCGACACCGCCCGCGATAAAGTTCCGGCGCCGGTTGTTGACCGGGTGGATGGCGCCGAAATCGGCGTCATCGGCTTCGGCACAACCCAATACGCCATTGAGGAAGCCCGCGACCGGCTGGCGGCGCAGGGCGCAGCGACCAGTTTCATGCGCCTGCGCGCCCTGCCCATCAACGGGGACGCGCGCCATTTCATCGAACAGCATGACCGGGTTTTTGTGATTGAACTGAACCGGGACGGCCAACTGAACGCCATCTTGCAGTCGGAACTGCCGGATTTAGCCAATAAGCTCGTTTCGTTAGCCCACTTAGACGGAATGCCGCTGACGGCGCGATGGGTGGTAGACGCTTTGCGTAAATTCGCATAATGCAAAGTATACATTGATTTTAACTTTGCAATACGCTATAATTTAATGTACAAAATCTTTTTTACGAAACAATGTCATAAAACAGTGCGCAAAATCCCGCGTAAAACAGCCAGCTTGATACGCGAGAAATTAGCCCAGATTGCCGTTGACCCGTATGCGGCGCATAACAATGTCACCAAGCTACAAAACCGGCCGGGCTATCGCTTGCGGGTAGGGGATTACCGGGTTATTTACGAGATAAATAACAATCAGCTTATCATCCTCGTCCTCAAAATCGCGCCGCGTGGAGAAATTTACCGATGAATCTACAAGTTATTGAGAAAGCCGGAAAACCTGAATGGGCCGTCATTCCTTATGAAACCTACCAACGTTTGGTGGCAGACGCCGAAATGCTGCAAGATGTTCAGGATTATGATGCGGCCAAGCAGTCGGTGGCTGCCGGCGAGGAGCTGGTGCCGAGTGAAGTGACTTACGCGATTTTAGACGGCCGTAACCCCATCAAAGTATGGCGTCAATATCGTGGTTTCACGCAGCAGGAACTGGCAAAACAAGCCAACATCAGCGCCGCCTACCTTTCCCAAATCGAATCGGGAAAACGAAAAGGAACGACGGCCGCCTTGTCTGCCATTGCGGCGGCGTTGGATTTGACGTTGGATGACGTGTTGGAGATGGAGTGAACGATGGGTAAAAGACAAGTCAATGCAATCGGGCTTTCACAGGCGGATTACCGGGGACGGCCGTCTACCCTCTGTAAGGGGTGCGGCCATAATTCCATCGCCAACCAGATCATCTCGGTGGCGTATGAGTTGAGCATCCGCCCCCATGAAATTCTCAAGATGAGCGGCATCGGCTGCTCCAGCAAGTCGCCCGCTTACTTTTTGGGGCAGTCATTTGGCTTTAACGCGCTGCACGGCCGTATGCCCTCCGTAGCTACCGGCGCGATCATGGCAAACCATCACCTCAAAGCGATCGGCGTCAGCGGCGACGGCGACACCGGCAGCATCGGCCTGGGACAGTTCAAGCATATGGTGCGGCGCAACGTACCGATGGTGTACATCGTGGAGAATAACGGCGTCTACGGGCTGACCAAAGGGCAGTTTTCGGCCACCGCCGACGAGGGGCAGACGCTCAAATATGCGGGAACCAACCCCTTCCCGCCGGTGGATGTTTGCATGGAGGCGATTGTGGCCGGGGCCGGCTTTGTAGCCCGCTCCTTCTCCGGCGACGCCAAACAGGTGCGGGAACTGCTGAAAGCGGCGCTGAGTTTCAAGGGCACGGCCGTGCTGGACATCATCAGCCCCTGCGTCGCCTTCAACAACCAGGACACCTCCACCAAAAGCTACAGCTATGGCAAGGCGCACGAAGCCCCGCTGCATGATTTTGGCTGGGTTCCGCCATCCGAAGAAATCTCGATTGGCGATTATGCGCCGGGCGAAATAAAGATGGTGGAGATGCCGGACGGCTCTTACATCCAACTGCGGCGGCTGGAAGAGGATTACGACCCGGAAGATAAAATAGCGGCATTGCAACGGCTGCAACGGGCGCAGGATGAGCAGGAGCTTATCACCGGCTTGATCTACTTTAACGACAGACGAGCCACCCTGCCGGAGGTGAGCCGTCTGGGCGATACGCCGCTGTCGGCGTTGGCTGATGAGCAAATCCGCCCGCCGCAGGCCAGGTTGGATGAATTGATGGCGAGTTTGATGTAATGGGTTTGAGTGCAGGAACGGCCGTCGTTGGTGGGCGACGGCCGTTTTTTCGTTTATGCTACAATAGCAAAAACGCGCAGGTGATGAAGATGGCTCAAATGAAATTGTCTGATTTGTCCGTAGAAGAATTTAAGGCGCTGGTACGGGAGACCGTCAGCGAAACCATTGCCGAACTCTTTCAAGACCCGGACGAAGGGTTGGAA
This sequence comes from Chloroflexota bacterium, assembly GCA_024277135.1. Lineage (GTDB taxonomy): Bacteria > Chloroflexota > Anaerolineae > Promineifilales > Promineifilaceae > JAJRVV01. The sequence continues at coordinate 15,218 of JAJRVV010000118.1, forward strand.
TTGCGCGACGAGGTCAAGGAAATGCTGCGCCAATCTCTCTCCCCTAACACAGCCACCAAATCGGCCACAGTTGTTGCCGCTGATTTGGGTTTACAGAGCAAATGATAATTCATCTTCTTGGTCATCGGCGAGATGTTTACAAATAGTTGAACGTTCGCCGATTTTGAACGGCCGTCACCCACTAGCGACGGCCGTTTTTTGATCGCTTGAAATCAGGGTAAAATCCGTTCATCTCAAACGGAGGAAAAAACCATGCAGTCCGGATTATTTGAAGAAAGACCCCATTACCACGCCTCGCTGGATGAGTTAATCGGCGCCATGATGCAGATGAGCGACGATCCGCTGGCCGACGCCGGTACCAACGTCGTCATCTGCCGCGGCAATCCCCAGGCCAAACTGATGATCGTGGGCGAAGCGCCCGGCCCGCAGGAAAATATTCAGGGTAAACCGTTCGTGGGGCGAGCCGGTAAAATGCTGGATCAAGTTTTGCAGTCGGTCCATTTCGATCCGGAACAAGATGTATTCATCAGCAACTCCGTCTTCCGTATGCCCCCTGGCGAAGGAGGCAAAGCTTTCCGCAAGCCAAACAACCAGGAAATTGAGCATTATAAACTGTACCTGCTGGAAATTATCCGCCTGGTTGATCCAAAAATCATACTACTGACCGGCAATGTAGCCACCCAAACCCTTCTCGGTCTTACCGGCATCACCAAACTGCGCGGGCAATGGCATGATTGGCGCGGCCGTCACGTCATGCCCATCTTCCACCCCTCTTATCTCCTGCGCAACCCCTCCCGAAAACCTGGCGGCCCCAAAGCGCTCACCTGGCAAGACATTCAGGAAGTGCGGCGCAAGTATGATGAGTTGACAATTGGCGATTGACAATTAGCCGTTACTCATTGATAATTACGTTAGGTTCGTTAGGTTCGTTAGGTTTGTACGAATAGGCGGTGTGATATGACAACAAGAGTAACCTCCAGCGATCAGGCGCGGGCGCGATGGCGAGAAGTGATGGATACGGCCGTTGCCGGAGACAGTATCATCATTAAACGGTATGGCAAACCGGCCGCCGCCCTCATTCCCTACCAGGATTTCATCGAACTGGAAGAAATGCTGGAAGATTTGCGGGACATTCGTGAAGCGCGGATCGCCCTGGAAGAGTGGCGGCGCGATCCGGAGAGTTTCCGCCCTTGGGAAGAGGTAAAAGCGGAATTATTTGGGACGGGGTCAGATGAATGAAGGAGATAAAATCTGGCGCATCATCGTTCGCCCCAAAGCAAGACGCCGACTCAAACGATTGCCCAACCCTCTAAAAGAACGTCTTGCGCTTGCCATTGAGCAACTGGCATATCAACCGCGTCCCATCGGCAGTAAAAAATTAGTGGACGTTGGCGATCTTCATCGTCTTCGGGTAGGGGATTGGCGAATTATTTACCTCATCAAAGACGGGCAGCTTGTCATTGTTGTCATCGATGTGGCCCCTAGAGGGAGCGCCTACCGCAATTTATGACCCATTCCGACAAAGCCGCGCTGCGCGGCGAGCCGGGCTACGTCTGGCGTTCCGGCCAGGAGCGGCGGCTGAAAATGATCCGGCGGTGGATTGACCTGAATGATGCCGCCATCCTGGATGATGGCTGCGGCCTGGGGCAATACCTGGCCCACTTTTCCCCGTTCAGCCGCCGTTGTTTTGGGCTGGAAGTGGAGTTTGAGCGGGCCGCGCAGGCGGTTCCTACGGCCGCCGGCATCGCTCAGGGGGTGGGCGAGCATCTTCCTTTTCCTGACAACAGCTTCGATTTTGTGTTCAGCAATGAGGTGATCGAGCATGTGGCGGATGACGGCCGTTACGCCGCCGAAATGGCGCGCGTGGTCAAGCCGGGCGGCCGTATCCTCATCTTCTGCCCCAACCGCTGGTATCCGGTGGAACAGCACGGCATATTTTGGCGCGGGCGGTACAAATTCGGCAATATCCCCCTGGTCAATTATTTGCCCAATCCTCTGCGTAACCGGCTGGCTCCCCATGTACGGACTTATACCAAGCGAGATCTGCTGCGGTTGTTTCGTAATTTGCCGGTAGAGATGATGCATCACGGCCGTATCTTCGGCGGCTATGACAACATCGAGCGCCGGTATCCTCGATTGGGCCGCTTCATCAAAAACGCGCTTTACCTGGCTGAAAAAACTCCATTTGCCGGCCTCGGTATCTCCCATCTGTTAGTGATGAAGAAACGGCCGTAATCCACGGCTCACGAGCATGATTTCCCTCATACCAATTTAGACACCTATCCAAAACAGCCAGCCCTACAAACCGCCTATTGACAGACAAACTCGATTTTTATAGATTGTGTCCGTATATAGCACGACGATGACACGAAGAAAAACCAGAGAAATCTTGTGTTCTTGTGGTTAGCAGTTACAAAAGGGTGATGAAAATGCCAATGAAACAGCGCTGGTTTACCCTGTTAGCAATCAGTCTGGTAGGCGTTGTGATGGTGGTCGGGATTTTGGGCGTCATGCCCGACGCCCGCGCCTGGGATGAAGAAGACATCCAATACTTCGACCCGTTAGACACAACCCCCATCACCACTCGCGTCACCATCAGCCCCTCTGTGAGTACCATCCATTTTGACATGGTAGGCGCGTTGGCGATTGCCGCCGGTTTTTCTGTGACAGATGCGGCCGTCATTCAAGCGTATTCACAAGCCACCGATGCCGGCAATTTACCGGCGATAAATCCCGTCTACACATTCGACGCCGACCCGGCCAACTATCCCGTCCCCCCTGCCATCACCGAAGTGACGACCACGCCCTACTGCCCCTCGCCGGGAACAACGGCCGATTTTGTGACAATGGGCAATTATGACGTAGCCAAAGACCAGATGGAATGTCCCGGTTGTTTCACCTCTCGCTTTGGGCCATATGGCGTCATGTTCCACTTTCCCCGCGCCAGCAGCGCCGAGTTGTACGCCACCCGCGATTGGGCATACGGCCGGACGCCAGCGCTAACAGGCACAGTGATATACGCCTACAGCAGCACCGCCCAATCCTTTTACCAGGCAGCGGTCAACATCTACAATTCATCCGACTGCTTCGTCAGCCGCACGGCGACGATTGACACCGGCAGCATCCAGCCAGCCAGTCTGCAAGCGTTGGGGATTTATCTACACAGTCTGGGCGACAATCAATCTCATGGCGACTGTATCACCGCTGCCGACGCAGACAACAAGCTGTTTGCCGCCCACGTACACCCGGAAGGGCCATCAGACCCGCTGACTCCCTGCCGCTGGCTCGCCCACGAGTTTGAGTTTGGCTCGTCCAACAATGATACTGACCGCACGTTTAATGGGATTATAACTGTTTATGATGCGCTGCTGACGTATGCCGCCGAAACCGGCCGTAACGTTTATCGCCCCATCCCCCTAAACGCCGAAGGCAACCATATTTACGACGCCATCTACGACTTTGTCCACAACACCGGCGCTGCATCCGCCTCAGAGGGGCCGATGAACCGGCGCATTTTAGCGGACAATTTGCGCGCCTGGGCTTTGCAAACCCGCGCCCAAAACGCCGCCTACTGGCCGCAAGTTTTTCTGCCTGTGATCGTCTCAGATACAGGGTAAAGAAACGCCGGGCCAATGCCTGGTGTTAAGGGAGTTCGTATGAAAATTCAACGTGTTCTACTGGTAGTGTTGATAGGTTTTGCGCTGGTAACGGCCGTGTTCTCCATGCTCAATCAGGGACAGGTGGCGCTGGCCGGGCCGGCGGCGGTCGTCATCCGCGTCGCGCCATCCGGGACAGATGTGAACGGGTGCGGCGGCGCAGCCGCGCCGTGCCGCACCATCCAATTTGCCGTTAATCAGGCCAATGACGGGGACAAAATCTTGATAGCGACCCTGGACGTGGCTTTGTCGGCCACTTTTCCGCCGGTGGTGGTGACGGCCACCGCCCGCTACACGGGCACGGGAGCCAACGTCATCGAATTGACCAAAACCGTAGACCTGCAAGGCGGCTTTGTGTATGCCCATACCGGCCTGTCCGTCACTCGCTGGATCACCGGCGGAATGCCGGCCATTGTGGATGGGGAGATGGCGCGGCGCGGCTTAAAGGTGAGTGGCAGCGTGTCGCCGACGGTCTCCCTGCTCGCTTTTGTCAACGGCTTTGGCGATTATGGCGGGAATATTTATGCGGAAACGGCGAATTTGCAACTGCTGGGGACGCCCATCATCAGCGGCCAGGCCACCTATGGCGGCGGGCTTTATCTGAAGGATGTGACGATTGATTTTGACCTCAGCAGCATCTCCGGCACAGTGACCGAGACATTGGCGAGTATTTTTGGCAATGGCTGGCGCAACATATCGTGGCAAACACGCAACCGGTTGAGCGGATTGGTCTGGCTGTCGGGAAACAGAGCCGATTATGGCGGCGGTTTGTATGCGGAGAACAGCCGGTTGGTTCTGGCCGGATTGGGGGTGTATGGCAATGTAGCTGCGATTGATGGCGGCGGCATTTATTTTTCCGGCGGCCGTCCGGTGGTAGCCGGCGGCGTGGTGTTGTCCAATACGGCCGTCAACGGCGGCGGCGTTTATCTCAAAGACAGTCCGGCGATTTGGGGGGCGACGGCCGTGCTGTCCAACAGCGCCAATGCTGGCGGCGGCTTTTATCTGTCTGGCCCGGCCAGCCTGAACCCGGAAAACATGCCCATCCTGACGAATAATTACATCCGCCATAACGATAGCGGCAGCGGGCAAGGGGGCGGTTTCTACTTCGACCAGGCGATGGCGCTTTTGCTGAACAATGTCATAGCCGACAACAACGCCGCCCAGGCTGGCGGCGCCTACCTTTACGGGTCGTCGCCGGTGTTCATTCACAACACCTTCGCCCAGAATAGCGGCGGTTCAGGCATTTACCTGACACGGCCGTCCGGCACAACCAGTTTCAGCGCCCCCTCCTTTTACAACAACATAGTCGCCTCCCACACAGTAGGACTCGACGTAGACTTTTTGAATGCGGCTCTCATGTTTAACACGCTGTGGTATGGCAACGGCGTCAATTACCAGGGGGCAGGCTCGACCGCCGACTCCAGCGGCGTCACCGGCGGCCCTGGCTTTGTCTGTACCGGCGATTTTCCCACCTGCCTCACGCCCTATCACCTGACCAGCGGTTCGGCGGCGATTGATTCTGGCGGGGATTTGACGGCCGTGTCAGACGACCTCAGCCTGTTTTATGACATTGACGGCCAGCTTCGACCCAACGGCGAGGGGTTCGATATTGGCGCCGACGAACTGCTCACGGGGACGATCAGCGCCTGGCTGGCCACCTTGGAACCAACCATCCAGTTGACGCAAAGCGAATCGCTGACGCTGCCTCACTACCTGTTTAACACCGGCACGCTCACCGACGTATTCGACTTGGCGCTGGAGAGCGATTTGGGATGGGGCGCGCTGTTATCCAGCACGCCCATCACGCTCAGCGGCCAAACCAGCGGCACGATTTGGGTGCGTGTGGATGCCGTGACGCCGAGAGCATTAGCCGCCACTCTTTCCCGGCAGGAAACCATCACCCTCACCGCCACATCCCGCAATTCCGGCCAAAAAACCGCCAGCGTGACCCAGGTAACAATCAATACCCTCCAGTTGAACGTATATCTGCCGGCAATTTTGAAACCGTAGCCCGTCGTTTATCCACGCAGGGCAATTTTGCAAAATTGCCCTGCGTGGACGTGAAACGCGCGGCGTCAACATTCGTCACGTTTCACGCGCCATCTTCGCCCGATCGGTCTTGTGGGAAACAAGAATCAATCAATATCATTAAGGCCAATTCGCTTGTAAACCCGCTCCCCCCGAATTACAATCAGATTCATAAAAACAAGTATTACGTTTTACGTTTCACGTTTTACGGTACTACTAACCACAAAGGCACAAAAACACGAAGTTTCTCTGGTTTTTCTTTGTGTCTTCGCGCCTTTGTGGTGAAATCCCAGAGAGCCTTAGTAGTTACGTTTTACGTTTCACGTGGACGTTTCAAGTTGAAGGAGAGTAGATCATGAGTGACAACGGTAACATTCAAGAAAACGGCCGCGCCCAAACCGGCAGCTTCCGCGTCAAAGTCGGTCTGGCGCAAATGCTCAAAGGCGGCGTCATCATGGACGTGGTCAATGCCGAACAAGCCGTCATCGCCGAAGAAGCGGGCGCGGTGGCTGTCATGGCGCTGGAGCGGGTTCCGGCTGACATCCGCGCCGACGGCGGCGTGGCCCGCATGTCTGACCCCGGCATGATCAAGGATATTATTGCGGCCGTCAGCATCCCGGTCATGGCCAAAGCCCGCATCGGCCACTTTGTCGAGGCGCAGATTTTGCAATCCCTCGGCGTTGATTACATAGATGAAAGCGAAGTCCTCACCCCGGCCGACGAAGAGCATCACATCTATAAACACGCCTTCAAAGCGCCCTTTGTTTGCGGCTGCCGCAACCTGGGCGAAGCCCTGCGCCGGATTGGCGAAGGCGCGGCCATGATCCGCACCAAAGGGGAAGCGGGAACCGGCGATGTGGTCGAGGCAGTACGCCATGCCCGCACCGTGTTCGGTGAAATCCGCCGCCTGCAACTGATGCCGGACGAGGAGTTGATGAGCTTTGCCAAGCAAATCGGCGCGCCATATGCCCTGGTGCAAGAAACCAAAGAATTGGGGCGTTTGCCGGTGGTCAACTTTGCCGCAGGCGGCATTGCCACCCCGGCCGATGCGGCGTTGATGATGCAGTTGGGCGTGGACGGCGTCTTCGTCGGCTCCGGCATTTTCAAGAGCGGCGATCCGGCTAAACGAGCCAAAGCGATTGTGCAGGCCACCACCCATTACAACAACCCGGAGATTCTGGCTGAAGTCAGCGAAAATCTGGGCGAACCGATGGTGGGACGCACGGCCGCCAGCCTGCCGGAAAGTGAACAGTTGGCAGTGCGCGGCTGGTGATCCTGACAAGGTGACAGGGTGACGTGACAACTACTCACCTTGTCACCTTCTCATCCTTGAAAAAGGCAGCGATGAAAATTGGCGTTCTGGCTCTACAAGGAGCCTTTATCGAGCACATTAAAATCCTGCGGCGGCTGGGGGTGGAAGCGGTTGAAGTGCGTTTGCCGGAACAGTTGGACGGATTGGACGGATTGGTCATCCCCGGTGGGGAAAGCACCACCATCGGTAAACTGGCGGTGATGTATGGCTTGATGGAGCCGTTGCGCCAGTTTGCTCAGACAAAGGGGGTGTGGGGAACCTGCGCCGGGATGATTTTCATGGCGAAGGATGTGGAGGCTGACCAACCGCTGTTGGGGGTGATGGATATTGAGGTGGAACGGAACGCCTTTGGCCGTCAAGTAGACAGCTTTGAGGTGGATTTAATAGCGCCGGTTTTGCCTGATGGGGAGACACGGCCGTTTCCCGCCGTCTTCATCCGCGCCCCCAAACTGGTAGCAGCCAAAGGGTCTGCCGAAGTGATTGCCACCTTGCCCGACGGGACGGCCGTCGCCGCCCGGCAAGGACACATGCTCGTCACCTCATTCCATCCAGAGCTGACCAACGACGACCGGTTTCACCAATACTTTCTGAAATTAGCAATGAACAATTAGCAATGAACAATGAACAATGAACAATTAGCAATGAACAATGAACAATTAGCAATGAACAATGAACAATGAACAATTAGCAATGAACAATGAACAATGAACAATGAACAATTAGCAATGAACAATGAACAATGAACAATGAACAATGAACAATGAACAATTAGCAATGAACAATGAACAATGAACAATTAGCAATGAACAATGAACAATGAACAATGAACAA
>JAJRVV010000119.1 GCA_024277135.1 Chloroflexota bacterium
CACAGAGGGCCAGCCTGACCAATACCGCTCGTCCACGTAAACGGCCGTATTCACTCCCCGCGCATTGACCGTTTGCGCCAGTTCCCGCGCCGCCTGCTCGAACAGATAGCCGGTGTCCGGGTCGCGGGCATAAGCAACATAATCCCACACCGTCATGCCCAAACTGGCCAGCGCCAGCCCGACGACGAGTGTCTGCCGCCAAGGCGCCGGTAGTTTGGGCCACTGCCATATCTGCGCCAACCCAATGGCGGGCAGTAGCAGCGCGGCCGGCAGAATGCCGACGGCGCGCAAAAAATGGGGCGCGTCCTCGGCCAGAATCGTCGGCCCCAGCATGACGGCCGTCCACAGCAAGGTCAGCCCGGCCGCCGGCCGCCGCCAGTTTTTGAGGCACCAGACCACTCCTACCAAAAACGGAACCAGCATGAACAGGTCGAACAACGGCCGTCCTGCCGGATTATGGCGCAAAATCGCGTCGCCGCGCCAGAAAAACAGCCCCAGCGCCGCCCCGGTTTGCCGCGCCAGCGTCCCCCACAAATCGCCGCCGTTGACGGCCGGATTGAGAATGGACACCTGTCCGGCGCGCCCCAGCAGCGTTTCCAGGGGCAGGGTGAGCAAGGGGGCCAGGGCGACGGCCGCGCCCACAAGAAAATACGTAAAACGTAAAACGAAATGAGTGAGGGGGAAGACCTTTCGTTTTTCGTTTTTCGTTTTATGGACGAACCAAAGATAAACAGCCCCAGCTAACAGCAAAACCGGCGTAAACCGCACCGCCAGATAGGTGTAAAAGCTGAAGCCATACGCCAGCCCGGCGGCTAGCCATAACCATCGTTTTTGCCGCTGGTAGGCCAGCGTTCCTAGCCAAAAGACGGCCGTCAACGCCGGCGCCAGCAAGATGGGGCGCAGGCCGATGCGGCTGAGATGCACCGGCCATAATGTGATGGCCCACAGCCAGCCCGCTAACAGCCCCACCCGCCGGTCGAACCATTCGGCTGCCAGCCCATAAACCAGCCAGGCAGTGACGCTGCCAGCGACGGCCGCGCCCAATCGCACCGCCAGCGTCGTGCGGCCAAACCAGCCGACAAAGAGAGATGTCAGGTAGATGTAAGCGGGTTCACGGCCGTTGTTATTGGTGAAAAAGAGGGGGTGGCTGCCATTGAGGACGCCCAGCGCGTCCAGGCCATTGTGCGCTTCATCCCGGTACAAACCGGGCGGCCACGCGCCCAGATGCCAGAAACGCAAAAAGACGGCCGTAACCAGCACAATCAACAATAAAGCCCACCCCCGCCGGGATGGGCCGCCTTTTTGCTCCTGATGGGTTTCCATAGCCGCCTGCACAGTTGTCAAAGCGGGGCAAGTATAGCAAAATAGGCGGCCGGGGCAAAACCTGACTTATGCGAATTTTAATGCTATCGAAAGCGTGCCTGGTAGGCGCGTACCAGACCAAACTTGAAGAAATCGCCCGTTGCGACGAGGTGGAGTTGATGACGATTGTGCCGCCCGTCTGGCTGGACCCGGCCGGCCCGGTGGAACTGGAGCGGGCGCATACGGATGGGTACCAACTGTTGGTTGATCCCATCCGCTTCAACGGCCAATTTCACTTTTACTACTTTCCCCGGCTGAAAAAACGGCTGGCGCAGTTCCAACCCGACATCGTTCATATTGATGAGGAGCCGTATAATTTGGCGACGTGGCTGGCGATGCGGCAGTCCCGCGCCGCCGGGGCCAAAACGCTCTTTTTTAGCTGGCAAAACCTGGAGCGGCGTTACCCGTTCCCCTTTAACCGTTTGGAGCGGCAGGTGTTGGCCGGGGTGGATTACGCCATCATGGGCAATCAGGACGCGGCGCGGGTGTGGCAAGCAAAAGGGTACGCCGGGCCGTATCGGGTCATCCCCCAGTTTGGCGTGAATCCGGCCATGTTTAAGCCGCCGGCCCGCCGGGAAGCGGGGCGCGGTTTTGTTTTTGGCTCGGCCAACCGGCGGCTGGTTCCCGAAAAGGGGGATGATTTGCTGCTGTGGGCGGCGGCGGAACTGCCCGGCGTCTGGCGGATGTTGATTGCGGGAGATGGCCCGGCGCGGCCGTCTCTGGAGAAGCTGGCCCGCAAGTTGGGCATTGCCGGCCGGGTGGAGTTTGTGGGGCCGATTGCTTCTACGCAGATGCCCGCCTTTTTGCAGCAGTTGGATGCGCTGGTGTTGGCTTCGCGGAGGCTGCCCAATTGGCAGGAGCAGTTTGGCCGGGCGCTGGTGGAGGCGATGGCGTGTGAAACGGCCGTCATCGGCGCGGAAACGGGCGAAATCCCGCATGTCATTGGCGACGCGGGGCTGACTTTCGCGGAGGATGATGCGGCGGCGCTGCGGGCGCATTTGCTCAACCTGATGCAGTCGCCGGAACGCCGGGACGAGTTGGGACGAAAAGGGCGGGCGCGGGTTTTGGCCCAATACACCCAGAACCAAATCGCGGCGCAGACGACGGCCGTTTATCGGGAGATGATGGACGGGTCAAAGAATTGTTAGCACGTTGAACAAGTAGTCGCCCTCAAGTCAATGATTTTCTTCTATATTTGACAATAGCAATATCCTGATATAGGATAACAGAAACATTTGTTCTTGAGGAAATATAAATGAAGAAAGTACAATTTGATCTTAAATCACCCGAAATATTGATAAATGGTAATGGGACTGCCCCCACTAGCACAGTTGGTCGTGGAAAGACTGTTGATGTTGGTGATGTCAGACAATTTGAGACAGAATGGCAAGACAATCTAGTTCATTTACAATTAGGCAACAGTCTTGATCACTACGAAAATTGGGAACGTCCTACTGTCATTGTTTCAGATGGTGCTTACGGCATTTTAGGTTTTGAGGGTGACACCTCCAATCATATCGACCTTCCAAATTGGTATAAACCCCATATTAAAGCTTGGAGCCAATATTCGACCCCACAAACAACCCTTTGGTTTTGGAATTCAGAAATTGGTTGGGCTTCAGTTCATCCAATTCTTGAGCAATACGGGTGGCGTTATGTTAATTGTAATATTTGGAATAAGGGAAAAGGACACATAGCCGGAAATGTCAATACTGCAAAAATCAGGCGATTTCCAGTCGTAACGGAAGTTTGCGTTCAATATGTTTTCGAGGCTCGCATTAATGGTCTCACATTAAAAGATTGGTTACGTCATGAGTGGAAAAGAACAGGTCTACCGTTTAATAAAGCAAACGAAGCCTGCGGCGTAAAAAATGCAGCCACTAGAAAATATCTTGATCGTGGTCACTTATGGTACTTTCCCCCACCTGAGATGTTTGAAAAGCTCGCTAAATATGCTAATGTTTATGGCGATCCTAAAGGTCGCCCTTACTTTTCGATAAATGGTATACAACAGATGACTAGAACGGAATGGGGACGGATGCGCTCTAAATTCGATTGTCCTCATGGTTATACAAATGTTTGGGATAGAAATGCGCTTAGAGGAGAAGAGCGTATTAAAGCACCAAAAAAAGATTCGAAATCCGCGCATCTTAATCAAAAACCGCTTGACTTGATGAAACTTATCATAGAAGCATCAAGTGATTCTGGGGATGTTATCTGGGAACCATTTGGAGGGTTATTCTCGGCATCTTTGGCCGCGAAAACAATTGGACGAAAAGCTTATGGAAGTGAAATCGATCCAGTCTATTTTAATCTCTCTTTGAAACGCTTTAAGCTGCCTTTTCAAGCACAATTATTTAGTTGATGTCTAAATGTTGTTGTAGACCTTGCTTTATTTTTGCATCGTTGCGACTAGCTAAAAGTCTTCTCCAATCTGCAACAGACAATCCCATACAAAGAGTATCATAGACCCTACTCTTGAACATCTCTATTTCGTCATGAACGATTCGATCCATTTTTGCAAAGTTTGTATCAAGCCGATAACGGTACTTTTCCATTAACTCGCGAATTTGATCTTGATATTCCTGTGTTGGTTTATAAATCAATCCACCCACACCCCAATTTTCTACTACTTTTTTTGCTTCTTCAAACTCAGATGGAGTTCCCTGAAACTTATATCCATTGGTATTCGTCTGTTGCAGGTTCCTTGTACGAGCGGTTGTGTCCTCCGGTTCTAAAACTAAATAATCAGGTGGCTTATGATAATGATTATCCCGTGCCTGGGCTATCGATAGGCCAGAAACAACCACAATATCTATAATTTTAGGCTGACCATAGATTAAAAACTCAGGCAACCAAGCTAGCATAACCACATATGTTTGATCAAGATTGAAATGGTTCTGACTATCTTTGAATCGGGCAGTTATTTCTGTTGCAAGAGGAAACCAAGCTTTGATTTCAAATCCTGGAGCAGGGATTATACTCCCTTCAAACAACGCATCAGGAAAACCTGGGTCTTGTCGCTTCCAAAAACCAAATGGCTTAAATTCTTCAATTCCATTCAAAAATTCAACTGTATTAAATTCAATCAGATTTCCAACCAAAGGCGATAATTTCGAGATTATTTTGGCTAAATTTACTGCCGCCTCTGTGCTATCAGGTTTTGATAAAGACAAATCATCAAAAACAAATCCTTTCAATTCTTTTAGATGATTGCTGGCAAGTTCTATTGCTTCCGATGTTTTCATTATCTACTTATCCAACAGCATGGAAAATTTCCATAATAATTTTACTTGGATCAGCTTCCAAGACTTTAGCAATTTCAATAAATTCAAGCACATCCAAACGACGTTCACCATTTTCATATTTTGAGACATAAGACTGAGGTCGATGTAAAAGGCCAGCTAATTCAGTTTGTGTCAATCTAATAGCTTGACGTCTTGCTATAAGCCAATCACATAGCAATCTGTATTCTTTTGTGTATACTGTTTTCATATCAAACCTCAAATAGTATGGTTTAGATGTTATAATCCTGTTTCGGGATAATCCCAAAACAGAATATCGTGATGATGAGTTTAACCTGCGCCACATGCTAACAAAGCTTGGAGCGGACGGGCGAGATCGGGGCTTTTTCGGGTATTTGGTGAATCCGAAAGGAGTTTTTCAACCCGCCCACCGCTCAAGCAAACGTTAATTGTGAATTATTATGAGTGAGATGCTGCCGCCTGCTGATGGAATTTCGCCGGACGCCGCTCCCCGCCGCTCGCTGCCGCGGCGGGTGATGCGGATGTTGGGGTTTGGTTTGATTGTGACGGCCGTGCTGCTGGGCTGGTATATGGCCGTGTTGTATGTTGGCTGGCAGAGTGGGCAAAACCTGTTGAATCAGCGGCGGGAAGCGGAACTGCAAAGCCAGGTGGCGCGACAAATGACCCTGGCGCAAGAGAACGTGAACGAAGGCAGTTACACGTTAGCCTTGCGCCGCCTGGAATGGGTGCTGGAACGCGCCCCCAATCACCTGGAAGCGTTGCAGTTGCAGGCGCAGGCGCAGGCCGTCTTGAACCAACGATTGACGCCGCAGCCAGCCGTCATCGGTGGCGCGCCGCCGCCGCCCACCCCCACGCCGCCGCCGCTGCCCACGCCTACGGCCGGCCCCATCGAAGACCCGGCGCGTGAGTTGCAGCGCATCCGCCGCCTAGCCGCCAACGAAACGTGGGAAGAAGCGGTGACGGCTTTGGTCACGTTCCAACGGCAGTTTCCCAGCTATGAACGGCCGGACACCGACGCCTTGTTGTACGATGCTTATGTTGAATTAGGGCTGCAACTGCTGGAAGGCGACCGGGTGGAGGTGGGGCTTTTTTATTTGGAACAGGCGGCCGGATTAGGGAATTTGTCCCAGGAAGTACAGGATTATCAGGTTTGGGGCGAGTTGTATTTGCAAGGACTGGCTTTTTATGACGTGAATTGGGCGGCGGCCATCTTTTATTTCCGGGATTTGTGTCTGGCTGCGCCATTTTATCAATCGTCGTGCGACCGGCTGCGAGAAGCGCTGGCAGCGTATAGCGACCAGTTTGCCTTTGTCCAGGATTGGTGCCCGGCCCAAGAATTGTATGCGGAAGCGCTGACGCACGGTCGTACCCAATCCCTCATTGAAAAAAGGAATGAAGCCCAGGAGATGTGTTTGCTGGCGACGCCGACGCCGCTGCCCACCGCCACCTTCACCGCGCCCATCACCGACACGCAAACCATCACCAATCCGCTGCGCTCGTTCGTGACGCCAACCCCGGATGGGTAAGTGTCGGCAGTTGGAGCTATCGTTTTACGCAAACTTTTATGGCTGAATTTGGAGAATCACTAAGCGGACGAGAACTGGAAGTGCTGCGTTGCGTGGCTTCCGGCGCCGCCAACAAAGAAATTGCGGCGGAGTTAAGCATCAGCCAGAACACGGTGAAGGTGCATTTGCGCAATGTGTTCACCAAGCTGGGCGTGGCCTCGCGCACCGAAGCCGCCACGGTGGCGCTGCAACGAGGATTGCTGACGATTCCAGGGACGGCAACGGCCGTCGCCCCGCCTGCCGAGCCAGAACCAGAGCCTATGCCGGAGCCGGCCGTTGCCGAAACGCCGGCGCGCTCATTTTCCTGGCCCATGATTGGCCTAGGGGTGGCGAGTGTGGCGGCCGTCCTGCTGGCGGTGATTTTTAGCCTGCGGGCGGCCAACTCACAGGCCGATCCGGAACCAACCCCTGAACCCTTCAGCGACAGCCGCATTGGCGATACGCAATGGTTTGTCAGCCAGGCGCTGCCCGACGGCCGGGCCGGGATGGCGGCGGCCTCGGTGGGGTTGAATGTGTATCTGATCGGCGGCGAAACGGCGGGCGGGGTGATAGAGACCGTTTCTGTTTTTCACACATCGGATAAAAGCTGGACGACGGCGGCGGCCAAGCCGACGGCCGTGACCGATGTGTCAGCGGCGGTGTTGGGCGGTGAGATTTTTGTGCCGGGGGGGCGGGTGGGCGATGGGTCGGTGACGGCCGTGGTTGAAGCGTACAGTCCGGCCAACGACGCCTGGCGGCCGGCGGCTTCGCTGCCCCGGCCCATCGCTGGCGGCTTAACCTTGTCGGATGGCAGCTTTCTCTACCTGTTTGGCGGCTGGGATGGAGAGAATTATCTGGACACGGCATATGTGTATGATCCGGGCAGCGATGGTTGGCGGCCGTTAGCGACGCTGGCGCAGGCCCGCGCTTTTGCCGCCGGCGCCGCCATCGCCAATCAGTTGTATGTGGTGGGCGGTTTTGATGGGACAGCAGAACTGGCGCTGTGTGAATTTTTCGATACGGTGGCGGAATCCTGGTCAGATTGCCCGCCGCTGTTGACGGCGCGGGGGGGCGGCGGCGCGGCGGTGGTGCTGAACAAGTTGTATCTGTTTGGCGGCGGCCTGGCGGCCAACAGCGACATCACCTTCAGCGAGATTTATGATCCCAACACGGAAACATGGCAGGTGATTAACACGCCGGCGCGAGGCGAGACGACCGTGGCCGCCTGGCCCCATTTGGGCATAACCAACGTCGAAACCCGGATTTATCTGTTTGGGGGGGAGTACGACGGAAACTTTTTGCCGGACAATCTGGTGTACGCGCCTGTCGTGTACCAGACCTTCATCCCGGCCGCTTCATCAGGAACGGATAATTAAACTTCTTCAGAAAACGCTTCCCCATCAAACCAGGTGATGAGCCGGGCGTCGGCCCAGGGCAGCAGCGCCTGGATCGTCTGGCGGCCCACCGGGGACATCATGGCCGCTTCATAATCTGCCTTTGACGCAAAATAAAGCGAATACATCAGGTGAAACCGGGATTCGCCGCCCGGCTTGCCATAAATTCGGTTGACTTCGGTTTTGAGCAGGCCGGGAAGCTGCTCCGCCAGAGGCAGGTGGGTGGCGGAGAAAAATGTTTCCAGTTTATCTTCGTCATCTACTTTGCGATAGATGGTAACGAGTTTATATAGCTGTTGCATGAGATGAAAAACGAGACGGTAAGGGTTTTTCAAGAGTAAAACCCTTACCGTCTGAACATTTGTGTCATGATTAACTACCTTCCCACAGCGCCTTGAGTTTGGCCTTGAGCTCCGCTCTTTGGCTGTGGTAAGCTTTTTCGTCTAGCTCGCCGTTTTCAAAGGATTCGTCCAGATTGGCGATGGCCTGGATGAGTTCTTCTTCGGTGTAGTAATCATCCTCGTCGAAATAGCCATCCTCTGCCGGACGGGAACGCCAGCCGCGAACCACGAAGGCAACCACGCCGATGGCGACCAGGAAGACGCCGACGCCAATGAGGATTTCGGCGGTGTTGTCGCGGGCGGGGATGATGTTACCGGCGGGATCGGCGACCAGTTGCGGACGGCCGTCTAACGTGACTGCCATGTCGCCGCCCGCTTCGATAATCTGGTGCTGATAGGTCATGAAGGAGCCGCCGCCGGGCATCTGCTGCAGGCTGCCCGCCAGCCAGTTATCTCCCTCAATCGTCACGCCAGCGTCGGGGAGGATGGCGGTGACGCCGGGCGTGTCATACAATATTTTGTGGGAGAATTCGACGCCATCTTCATAAGGCAAGGTGTAGCGGACGATGAGGTTAAGCGCGCCTTCCCCTGGCCGAACCGGGACGGTGTCGGCGTAGCCGCTGCCGGTTTGGATGACTTCGCTGGCGGGGATTGTGTTTTGTAATGCGCCCATGGTGCGTTCAAAGGAGATGTTTTCGGCTTGTTTGGGCAGGTTGATTTCGACGGTGCCGTCGTCGGGTTGACCGGAGCGGCCCATGAAGACGGCCGTATCCGCATTGCTGAACACGTACAACTCAGTCACCTCAACCGTTCCTTCCAGGAAGCTGAAAACGAGGTGCATTTGCTCCACGCTGATGACGCTGGGGTCGTCGGTCTGCTCAAACACCGTTACCGGCAGTTCCAAGGTCGGGTCCACGCGGGATAATTGGTTGGCGTTACTGCTGAAGCTGAGGTCGTTGTAGCGCACGCTGACGAGATACACCCAATCGGAATCCACATCTTCGAGATCGAATTGATAGATGCCATCGGCGCTGATGGTGGTGGTCAGGTTCATGGTTTGCTCGAAATCTATGGTGAAGGCGCGCAGTTGGGCGGTAAGGCCGCTCATGATCTCGCCGGTGGTGCCGTTGTCTACGGTTCCGGTGATGACGGCGGCGGCGATGGGCGGGATTGGCGCTTCTGGGTCTTGGTACAAATAGCTGAAGGTGCGGGCATAATCCACCACCGCCCACTGATCTTCCTCGCTCAGCGTGTAGGTGTGTTCGGGGATGCCGCCGGGGATGATGTCGGCGAAGACCTGCTGGTTGGTACGGGCGAACCAGTAGTCCAGGCGGGTCAAATCGAGGGCAGCGGCGTCCATCTCCCCGGCCTCTGGGCCATCACCTTGCCCCTGTTCGCCATGACAGGCCAGACAGTTTTCTGTGTAAACGGCCAAGCCCTGGGTGATGGCTTCGGGCGGCGTACTCAGGCTGTAGACGGCGCCCACCAAGTTCCAGACGTTGGTCGGATTGAGGGGGTCGTTGGTGTTGGCCGCGCCGAAAGGGGGCATGCCCACCTCCAGGTTGCCCTGGTCAATTTGGGTGAATATCTTGGCGGGCACGGCCGTTTTTCGGTATTCGGGGTCATTCCATTGTTTGGGCGGCGTGTCCAAATTGGCGGCCATTTCGCCATCGCCCGCGCCCAGGGGGCCGTGGCAGACGACGCAGCGGGACTGATACAATTCCAGGCCGCTGATGCCATCGGGCTTGGTATCGGGTTGCAGTGTTTCCTGCGCGGCGACCAATCCGGCCATCAATAACAGGAGGGCGAGGGGGATGAGTACAGCCCAAAACAGGCTGCCGGAACGTGACAGGCGTTGATTGTTCATGTGATTGTTTGGTTGCGTCCTTTTATGCAGGTTGGCTGGCAAGCAGGCGATGTCCGCAGTTAACGCAGAATATGTCGTTGGCGTCTGCCGGGGCGCCGCATTGCGGACAGAAGTTCCCTTTTTGCCGGGTGGCGGGTTGATCTACGGCCGTTGATTTGGCAACGGCCGTGCGCGGTTGCTGCCTTTGCCGGGCGATAGCCGCTTCTACCTCAGCATCCACATCGCGGGCGGCGGTCGTATTGTTGTTGACTGCCGCCACTCGTCGTTTGGGCTTGAGGGTGTCCATCTCTTTGAAAATCGCTTCTGCTACTTGCAGCAGACGCTCCCGCTGGGGCTGGTACACTTCATCCGGTATTTTGCCGGTGTCGAAGTCAAAATCGAGCGCGTTTAGCTGATCTAGAATTTGTTCTTTTTCTATCAGCAGTTGGCGGCGTTTTGAGGGGAGGCGGTTGATGGGCGGCGGTGTCATGAACGGCCGTGCCAGCGCCAGAACCACGATGATCGCCAATGCCAAACCTATGAGTATTGAGCCAAAAGTCATGTGAAAATTATAACGCGAAATTGAGGTTCGCGTTACCCTCCTTGCGCCAGCAGCCGCTCTATGGTGCTGACGAGTAAAACATCGTTCACCGCGCCAATTTGCACATGTTCGATGGCGCCGTCCTTGCCAATGAAAAAGGTTTCGGGGACGCCGGTGATTTCATAGTCGGCGGAAATAGATGTGCCCAAATCGGGGGCGTTGGGATAGGTAACTTGATAATCTTCCAACCATTGCCGGGCGTTGGGTTCTACATCGGCATAGGTGATGCCGACGAAGACGACTCCCTGGTCTTGGTACTGTTTCCAGGTATTTTCCAGCAAGTCTTGCTCTAGTTTACACTCCACACACCAGGAGGCCCAGAAGTTGAGGACGACGACCTGGCCGCGCAACTCTTTTAGGCGGGCGGTTGGCTGGTTTTGCCATTCGTACCCATCAAAGAAGGTCATGGTGAATTCGGGAGCGGTCTGACCGGGTTCGGGCCGGGTTTTGTTGCTGTTGATTAACCCCCAGCCTAAAACAGCCAGCAAGCCGACGACGGCCGTCCAGATGGCGACGCTGAACCAGTTGACGCCGGGCGCTGATGTTTCGCCTATTTCGCTGTCTGGGGTAGTTTGAATATTTTCTGTCATGTTAGCTCACCTCTTCGCTGGCAGACGGCCGTTATCGTTCCGCCAGTTCTTTCTCGATGCGGCTGATGTAATCCGTGTCGGTGGTGTCGGGAGTGGGTTGGGGAACGGCCGTACTCACCATCAGTTCACTACCCGCCGCTGCCAGCCGCAAACCACGTAAATACCGGCTGAAGAGCGCCGCGCCAATGATGACGGCGACGATCGGCCCCACCCATAAAATCAGATTAAAACCTTCACGGGGCGGCGAGGCCAGCACCCGGTCGCCGTATTGGTCGGCAAAATATTGGAAGATCTCAGACTTGGTCTGGCCTTCGCCCAATTTGGTACGGATCAATTCCCGCCAGTCAGCGCACGCTTTGGTCTCACATACATCCAACGGCGTGCTTTCGCAAACGGGACAGTACACTTCTTTGGCGATTTCGTTCACTTCGTCATCCGTGACCGGGTCGCCGCTCTGCGCCGCCGCCGTCCCAATCACAGTCAGGGCCAGCAAAATCATGAGGGTGATAACCGCCAGCCGGTTGTTTCTAAGTTTGCTCATTTCTCATTTCTCTCCTCAAACTTCAGTCACTTCCCACTTCAATCAGCAGCTTGCACAAACGGCCGTTTCCGCCGCCGGGCCGCCGCCACCCGTTTCTCTACCGGATCAGGCCAAACCGCAATCAAAGTGCCCAAAATGAAAATGAAGCCGCCGGCCCAAACCCAGTTCACCAAGGGGTTGATGAAGAAACGGAAGGTGGCTTCATTGGCTGAGGTCGGCTCCCAATTTACCAGCAGCACATACAAATCCTCTTCAATGGTGGAGCGCATATCCGGGATCGTCATCGGTTGGCCGGAACGGGTATAAAATTCGGTGCGTGGATGGAGAGTTTGCAGCAGACGGCCGTCCCGATAAACATCCATGCTGGCTTCGGTGACGATCAAATCATCTTCGCCAGAGAACTGGCCGACGTTATTAAAAGCGACCTCATAATCGCCGACGGTAATTGACTGGCCGCTTTGCAGACGAATTTGCGTCTCTTCCTGAAACAACTCTATACCGATGATGCCAAACGCCATCACCAGGACGCCGACATGAACCCAGTAGCCGCCATAACGACGCCGATTTCGGCCCATCATCTTACTGAAAGCGACTGGAAGCGACTCGCCTTTTTTCATCCGGGCGCGCGTGCCTTTCCAGAACTCAAGCAGGGTGAGCAGCAGGGAAAAGGCGACGACCCAGAAGCCGGTCAGCGCCCCAAAACCGCGAATGCCCAGGACAAACAAAATCGCCACAAATAGCGTGGTGATAATGGCCGGCCAGCGCAGCCGCAATTCCAATCGTTTGAGCGTGGTGCGGTACCACATGGTGAGGGGCGCCACGCCCATCAGCAAAACCAGCAGGGCGAACAGCGGGGCCAGCGCCTGTTCATAAACCGGCGGGCCGACAAATCCTTTTTCACCCGTCACCAATTCTGACAAAATCGGGTAGTTGGTGAAGAGGAAGATGATGGCCAGGATAGCCATCATCAGAAAGTTGTTGTAGAGAAAGGCCGCTTCCCGCGACAGAAAGGATTGCAAACTGTTCTGCGAGGTTAGCAAATTGCGCCGGGCGTTTACCCAATAGGTGGAAAAGACGAACATGACGGCGATGAAGATGAAAAACATCGGGCCAATCGCTGACTCGGCGAAGGAGTGAACGGAGGAGATGACGCCGCTGCGGACGATGAATGTGCCGTACATCACCAGCGAGAACGTCAATATCACCAGGAACATATTCCACATTTTGAACATGTTCCGTTTTTCCTGGATCATGACGGAATGCAGGAAAGCGGTGCCGGCCAGCCAGGGCATGAACGAAGCGTTTTCCACCGGGTCCCAGGCCCAGTAACCGCCCCAACCAAGTACATCATAAGCCCAACGGCCGCCCAGGATGTTACCCAAGCCCAGAAGCAGCCAGGCGACGAGCGCCCAGCGGCGGGTGGTTTTGATCCATTCGTCATCCACCTTGCCGGACATGAGGGCGGCCATGGCGAAAATGTAGGGGATGACGAAGCCGGTAAAGCCGAGGTAGAGCATGGGGGGGTGGATGATCATGCCTAGATGACGAAGCAGGGGATT
Organism: Chloroflexota bacterium; assembly: GCA_024277135.1. Lineage (GTDB taxonomy): Bacteria > Chloroflexota > Anaerolineae > Promineifilales > Promineifilaceae > JAJRVV01. The sequence continues at coordinate 13,045 of JAJRVV010000119.1, forward strand.
GAGACCGTTGCCGTCGGCGGGGATGACATCCATCCGGGTGAAGGGGTTTTCGACGAAGGTGTTGATAGCCAGGAAAAAGATGAGGGTCATGTTAGCCACGATGATGGCGTTGGACATCAACTCTCGCTGGGTGTGCCATTTCCGCATCATCACAAGAGCGATGAATGTGGACATGAGCAGGGTCCAGAACATGAGGGAACCGGCTTGCCCGCCCCACAAAGCGGTCACTTTCAGGTAGGTGGGCATTTCGATGCTGCTGACCTGCCAGACGTAGGCGACGGAGAAGTCGTTGCGCAGCAAGGAGGTGATGAGCAAGGCAGAAGCCAGAATGGTCAGCGGCCAGATGGCGATGGTGGCGTTGCGGGCGCTTTCGACCCATCTAAACTGGTTTTTGCTGCCACCGTACCAGGCAGCCAGAGCCGCGTAGACGGCCGTCACAAATGCGATCAATAAAACGATAGCGCCAATCTCAGGAATCATATTCACAACCTTCGGCGGGGAGCCTGGGTCAAACTATCCCAAAATACAAGGGCACGGCCGTCCCGCGCCCCTCATACAGCATGATAACTTCAGGTGCGCCGCACTTTTTTAAGTGCGGCGCACCCATAAACTTATTGCGCCGGTTGTTCCAACTCTTCATACCGGGTGGGGCATTTCAGCAGCAAGCCGCCCGAATTCACCAGGAAAACGCCACTTTCATCGGCGCGCCCTTCCACCAGCGCTTCTGCTTCGTGCTGGAGTAAGTCCGGCATCGGCTCATTCATGGCTACAATGTGTAATCGCTGCCCCGGATTATCCAAATCATCCACAATGTCAAATTCCAATCGGGTGGTGGCGGCGTCAATCTGAGTGAACTGAATGGAGTCGCCAATAACCCGGCCTGAAACACGCAAATCACGGCCAACCAGTCGGGATTGATCCGCATAAAATTCATCCACGGTCTTGAATAGCTGGGTGCTGCCTGTCATCGCATTGACAACCAGGAAAACAATGGCTGCCAAAAGCAAAACGCCACCCACAATAAATTTCAGACGATTGGCTTTCGGTTGAAGTAATTCAGTTTCCCCGGTGTTGGTCCACGTTGTCTCTGTCATTTACTACTCCTCATAAAATAGCCGCAGAGTTCATCAATGACACAGAGAAAAACCTGCGCCACCAGTCGGTCGGCGAGGGTTGCGGCGATATCTGCCGAACCGCTCTCGAACCGCGACATCTGCGGATTGTCATTCGTCGCTTTCTTCATCATTTTCAAAGAACGGTGCGGGATTGCTCTCAATTTCGGCCAAAATTTGCCGGGCCTTTTCTGCAAATGAGTCGGGGACAGCCACATGGCCTGTGCCCAGAATGCCAACCATCAGACCCATGGCCTGACCCGCGCCTTCTTGCCAGGCACGAGCGGGAATCCCTTCCGCTTGCAGCCTGCCGGCGATGATGGTGGCTTGAGTCAATCCTGGCGTCTTGACGACGGTTTCCCAGCGAACGGGTTCGTCGCCGCCGCCGTGGGCCTCGTCGGTCTGGGCGCTGTCTCGATTGTTTAAGGGCAAGGAATTGGAACTTATCATGTTACTCCTGCAATTTATTTGTTCTTTTTTCAACAATCGCATTATACTGCGATTGTGTGAATGTGATGCTCAACTTTGTTACGTTTTGCAGAAGTTTAAGCTAACTTTAAGACTAAAGTATAATGGGGCGATGTTGGGTAGGCTATGGTCATAGGTCACATGTGTCATGTGATGTAAGTCATGTGGTGCGGAATAGTTTTTGTTAAATGAGCGCCGCATGTGAAAAGTATGGCATTTTATGAGATAGGCATGAGAAGCAATGTCTAATTTGACTGATTTGCAAAACAAACTCACCCAATCGCGGGAACGGTTTTTGGAGGCGATTGAGCATCTGCCGGATGAAGCGTTGATGCAACTTCAGGCGGTGAATGATTATGCGGTGGCGGATGTGATGGCGCTGTTGACGGCGTGGGAAGCGGAGCTGATCGCCGGGTTGATGCGGCTGGAGCAAGGCAAGAAACCGGCGAAGTTGTTGGCGGCGTTGGCCGACCGGCCCGCGTATGATGCCCAGGTTTTTGCGGGCAATGACGGCCGTCTTCTCGACCAAATTTTTGACGACTTCCAGCAGGTGCGGATGCAGTTGGAGATGTGGCTGGAAGCGTTCTCGGAATCAGATTTGGGTAAGCCGAAGCGGTTCAAATGGTTCCGGGGCAAAGCGCTGAAGCAGATTGTGGCGCAGACGACGTATGAGATGGAAACGGCCGTCACCCCCCAGGTGGCTGCATTTGCCCGGCAGTGGGCTGGCCGGCAGCCGGAGATCATCCCGTTAACGGCCGTTTCTATGGAGAATGACTATGACAATGATGACGAGTAACCAAATCCAGGAAGATGTGTGCGCGGCGGCGCGGGAAACGGCCGTGCTGGTGGACCGCAGCGATTTGGGCATGTTAAAAGTGACCGGAGAAACCCGGCTGGACTTGATCCACCGCATGTCTACCCAGGCTGTAAATGATCTGAAAAGCGGCCAGGGGCGGGCCACTGTGTTGACCACAGACATTGGCCGCATCATTGACCGGCTGATTTTGTATGTGACTGACGAATCGGTGTATCTGCTGACCGGCGAAAACAACAGCGACGTCATCGCCCATTACTTGATGCGGTACGTCTTCTTCATGGATGATTTCCATTTGCAGGATTTGAGCCAGGAAACGGCCGTGTTGGCGGTTTACGGGCCGCAGGCGGGGGCTAAGTTGGCGGCGGCGGGTTTATCCGATGTGGACATTCCCCTGCATCATTGGCGGCAGGTGGACGTGGGCGGCAAGGCGGCCTTTTTGCACCGCGCCGACCCGGTGCAGGGGGATGGATATTTCATCATCTGTCACCTGGAAGATAAAACGGCCGTATGGCAGCACCTGACCGGCAGCGGCCTCCTGCCTGTCAGCGAGGAACTCTTTGAATACATGCGAATTGAGAGCGGCTTGCCCCGGTTTGGCCGGGAGTTGACCGGCGAGTACATCCCGCTGGAAGCGAATTTGTGGGGTGATGTTTCCTTCCACAAAGGGTGTTACATCGGTCAGGAAGTGATCGCGCGCATGGAGAGCCGGGGGCGAATCGCTAAAAAGCTGGCGCGGTTACGGCCGTCGGCCCCGGTTGCGGCCGGCCAAGTCATAACGGCGGATGGTAAAAAGGCAGGCGTCATCACCTCGGCTGCCGACGGCCCCGGCGGCCCGGTGGCGCTCGGTTATGTAAAAACGGCCGCGCTCAATAATGCCCTCCCCCTCATGGTTGATGATATTTCTCTGAAATCGGTAAAAAGTGACACCGCCGATGCCTGACGCCGGGAATGGCGTTTTCAGGATCGACGGTGTCTGTTAAGGAGAATGGTTGGCCCGGGGGTGAGCAGCCCTGACCAACCCTACCAATACAACCCCAAATCAACCGGTCAACTAAAATCTGTTCCTTTAAGCCATTGGCTCAACCAGGGAGCCAACACTACCATCGCCCCCAATCCCAACAGAGTTGCCACCAGGGCAAAACCGCCCGGCGTCACCGGGTAAGCGCCGTTGTTAGCCACGGCCGTGCGCGCTGTCAGGCCGCCTTCACTATCAAAAATCCCGCCGGCGGGACAATCGAGACAGACGTTTTTATGCAAAACCAGCGTGTGATCTTGCCAGCGACGGCCGTCCTCAGCCTGGCGGGTTGTCAGGCGCATATGGCAGTCGGTACAAAGCGTGTTTTCATCAAAATCGGCAACGGCCGTGTGATTGGCTGTTTTGTGGCAAGTGCGGCAAAGCGTTTGGATAGAGGCCAGTTTCAACCCGGCCGCGTGTGGATCGTGACAGTGAACGCAACGCATATCCGCCCGGCTGTGATACGCATCCTGCCAATCGGCATAAGTGTCTACATGGCAGCCGGCGCACATGCGCGAGGAGACGGCCGTCGGCATGATCGCGTCTGGGTGATTGTTGGGCGCCGGGGCATGGCAAGCGGTGCAACTTACCCCGCCCACCGCGCCCGACCCGGCAGCGTGGCACTCTAAACACGCGCCCGGCAGCCCCTGCGCCTGCCATTCGGACTGGAAACTGGCATTGGTGACGGCGGTAGCGTGGGCGCTGTTCAACCAATGCGCCCGAATCGCTTCGTGACAGGCCAGACAAGGGGCCGGGGCGGGCGGCGTGACGGCAGGCGCGGCGGCAAGCGGTTTGGCCCCGATCATCCAGACCAGGCCGCCCAACAAAAGAGTGGCAATCAATTGAATACCCCTTCGGTTCACCGTTTCTCGGCTCCCTACCAGAGATGGTTTCAAGCCAGGGCCAGGGTTTGTCGGTAGACCTGGCAGTTCTGGCATTGATGACGAACATCGCCGTTTTGGCTGAAAATTTGCCAGCACGGCCGTTCCGGTTGGCGATACGCTGGGCAATATTCCCGCTTGCCCGCTGCACAGCCCCGCATTTGCCAGCATGTCTGGCGGATGGAAGCTCGTTTGTCAATCCCTGACGTGGCGGCTTGCGCTTCTCTGGCCCAACGAGCATCCAACCGGCCCAGCAAGCGGGCCAGGAGCAGCGTCAGCGCCAGCGGCAAGATGCAGCGCAGCGAGAGGCAAAGTAGCAGCGTAACGGATTCAGCAGGTTGTTCCATGACGTTTAATAGTTAAAACGGCCGTTCCGTTTGTCCAGCATCGTGTCCAGTAGCAGCAAAACGGACGTGGGCAAGACGAATCGCACCAATGCAAATGTGACCAAAATCAAAACTGCTTCTAACGGGTTCATCAGAATCCTTCCTTTGGCGAATGTCCGCTCAATTGGCAGCCATCGCCGGTTCGGATTGCGGCTGGGGGATGACGGTCGTTGTCATCTGTGGGTGTTTCACCACATCCAGGTGGCGCGCGCCCAGCGTGAAAGCCATCAAGCCATAGGCCACAATCCCGGCCCCCGCCATCAACTCCACGGTGGAGGGCCAATATTGGGTATACCGCGCCACAATCTGCTGTGGCAAATAAGTCAATACGATCATCTGACCGACCATTATCGTATCCCAGCGGTAGGCGATTGTGCCGCCGACCACCAGGGCCAGCGCCGCCATCCGCCACATGCCATTTTGCCGCAGTCTTTTGCGCCGCAGCAGGAAAATGGGGACGATGATGCCCAGTAAAATCTCGCCTAACCAGAAGTTAAGCGCCAATGGCCATTGTGTCAGGATTTGCAAGGATTCGGTACGGCCGGGCTGGTAGGTGTAGGTGATGGCAAAGGCGTCCCAAAATCGAAAGTATAGGTAGCCGATCAAGGCCCAGCCGATGACGGACGCCAATTTGTCCAGCAGGTCGTCGTTAACCGCAGCTTTTCGGCTCAACCGGGCGCTGATCATTGAAGCCAGCGCCGTCAGGGAAATGCCGCCAATCACCGCTGAGTAGATGAACAACACCGAGATGCCGGGGCGATACCAGGCGGGCCGCGCTTGCAGCACGCCAAAGGTGGCGCCCAGCGAGGATTGGTGCAGCAAGGAAAAGGCCAGGCCAAACAGCGCCAAAATCGGGGACAGATGGTGGACTTGCCGCATTCGGGCGGCCACCCAGGGGAAGGCCCGCCGCATCCAATCCGATCCGCCGATGATGGGCAATGTCTCCAGCGCCAGCACGCTGAAGTAAAGGCCGACGCACATCGTCACTTCCCAGAGGACGGAGTGGGTGTTCCAGAAGACAAAGCCGTGCCAGAACCGGTCGGGGCGGCCGATGTCCAGCAGCAGGCAGAGCATGGCCATGCTGTAGCCGATGATGCCGATAAAAGTGGCGGTGCGGGCGACGGGTGCGTACTCTTTAGCTCCAACCAGGTAAACGACGGCGCAGAGGGAAAAAGCGCCGGCGCTGAGGGCGATGGCAGAGAGGTCAATGACAATCCATAACCCCCAGGGAACCAGGTCGGTGAGATTGGTGACGACCAATCCTTTGCTGAACACTTCGATGCCGGCGGCGATGCCGCCGCCGATGACGGCCGTCAATGCCAGCATCCAGGCGGCGTACCCTAGCTTTTTCCAGGTGTTTGATGTGAGTGATACGTTACCCATCTGACCTATCTCCTCGCGCCCGGCTTTCGTCTTCATCCCGATGAGCGGGTAAATAGTAAACGCGCGGCCCGGTTCCCATATCCTCGCGCAAACGGAAGGAGGGGCGCTGGATCAAAATTTGATTGACTTTCGACTCCGGGTCATTCAGGTCGCCAAACACGCGGGCTTCAACCGGGCAGACGACAACGCAAGCCGGCGTGGCGTCCGCGTCTTGGCCCGGCGTCAATCCCAGCGACAACCCCCGTTCAATGCGGTGATAGCAGAAGGAGCATTTTTCGACGACGCCGCGCGGCCGTCGTTCTACTTCGGGGACGCCCCATTCGGGCACGGCCGGGTTTTCTGCGGTGAACGCCTCCCAATTGAAGGCACGGGCGCCGTAGGGACAGGCCACTTCGCAGTAGCGGCAGCCAATGCACCGATCATAATCCATCATGACGATGCCGTCGGCTCGTTTATAGCTGGCTTTGACGGGACAGACGCTGACGCAGGGGGCATGGTGGCAGTGCATACACGGCCGAGGCAAATACACATCCCGGTCGCCCAATTTGCCGGTATCGATCACCCGGTTCCATTCGATGGTCGGGGGGGTGTCGTTGTGCGCCTGGCACGCCAGTGTGCAGTAACCGCAGCCGGTGCATTTGTCCTGGTCTATGATCATCACCCAACTGTGCGGGCTGGAGCCGGTGGCTTCAGAGGCGTGCAGCCGGTTTTGGGCGACGCGGCCCACGGCGGTCAATGTCAACGCCACTAGGCCGCCTTTCAAAAAGTTGCGCCGGTTCAGGGTGGGTTCACTCATGATAACGTCTCACGATGCCGTCCGGCGGCGGAAAATGGAGCGGGTTGTGAGGAAAACGGCCGTTACCAACCCGCCGCCAATCACGCCCAAACAAATGCCGATTAAGGCCATGACGCCGAAAGGATTGATTTCCGGCGGCTGCTCGCTCACTTCCGCATTAACGGATGAGGACATGGCATTCAGCGGGATGCGTTTGTTGTTTTGGAAAGTGATGGCGACGATAGTTGCCTGACCATCATCGTGTAAGCCATTCATATGGCAGGAGACACACACGCTCACATCCACATCAAACGTGTGATCCCGCTTGGCGCTGCCTTCGCCGACCGGCCCCTCTATCGGAGCCAAATGGCAGTCGGCGCAGCTTAAGCCTTCGCTGTTGTGTGTGGAATGGGAAAAGCCATCGGTGAATGTGTGATGGCAACTGGCGCATTGATCGATCACCGAATCTGATTTGAGGCTGGTGCGGTGCTGGCTATGACAGCTTATGCAGGCAACCCCGGCCCGTCCATGCTGGCTGTTTTGCCATTCAAACCGGGCCTGGATATGGCACTGCCCGCACAATTCTTCTGACCGGTTGGTGGGCATGGGCATATTTGGATGGTTGATTTGGACGGGGGCGTGGCAAGCGATGCAGTGGATGTTGTCCTCTTCCCAGGTGTCAGCTATAGGATCGTAACCGGTGGTGTGACAGGCCATGCACTCTTTGGCCCCGCCTTGGGCGCCGTGTCCTTGCCGGGCGTGGTTTTCATCATTGGCTAAATGACATTGGCCGCAGGAAAGGCCACGGCCGTGGGCGCTTTCTTCCCAAATGGTGTAGATAGATTGGTGACATTTGCGGCAATCTGGAATCTCTTTCTCCGGTTCGGAATCTTGCAAAAGCGGGCTGGCCTCTAGTCGGGCCGCCGGCAGGCAGAGAAGGATGAATAAAAGAGTCCCCCAAATATGGAAACCCCATTTTCGCATGGTGTAACCTCCTTGACGAAAATCATTTAGAAGCCCAACGTGTTGATGATGAGGGAAGTTGATTGGCTCCTGGTTGTCATTGCCTGATGGATTGGCGTTGGCTGGAATGAGGCAGCTATGATTTCAGTGTAACAGGAGGGAGGGGGCGGGTAAATCCGGCACTTGCCGCAAATTTGGGATGGGGAGTTTACCCCATCCTTGTGGGGTGTTGGCGGGGGCAATATCTATCGTCAGGCGCACATGCGTCGCCGATAGGGATGACGTTGGCCGTATGGCGAATCAATCCGGCCGTTCAGGGCTGAATGATGCCTTTGCGAATGGCGTATTTGACCAGTTCGGTGCGGGAGTGCAGGTTGAGTTTGCGCATGATGTTCTCCCGATGGCGGGCGACGGTTTTGGGGCTGATGACCAGTTGGTCGGCGATTTCGGCGTTGCTGCTGCCTTCAGCCAGATGGGTGAGCACCTCTTGTTCGCGGGGGGTGAGGCCATCGGGGGCGTTTTCGCTTTCTTTCTCTTGGGTCAAATAATCTTTCACCAGCAATTTAGCCAGAGAGGGGTAGAGGTAGACATCATCGGCGGCGGCGGCTTTGATGGCGGTGAGCAGTTCTTCGGGGGCGGCTCTTTTGGGGATGTAGCCGCTGGCGCCGGCTTCCAGCATTTTGAAGAAGTACTCTTCGTCTTCGTGGATGGTGAGGGCGACGACGGCCGTCTCCGGGAATCGTGCTTTGATTTGACGAGTGGCTTCAATGCCGGACAAGTCGGGCAGGCCGATGTCCATTAACACCACATCCGGCCGTTGTAAATGGACGGTTTGCAACGCTTCCTGCGCGGTGCTGGCTTCGCCGATGATCTCCAAATCAGCTTCGTTTTCCAACAACATGCGCAGTCCCATGCGCACCACCATGTGGTCATCCACTAACAGTAATCGTGTGATCATTTTCGGCCTCATTTGGGAGGTTGTCCGGTTGATATGGAATGTGTACTTGTATGCGTGTTCCTTGCCCTGGCGCAGAGTCGAGGGTGAAGCGGCCGCCGAGGAGGGAGGCGCGTTCTTGCATACCCATTAACCCCCAGGATGGCCGCATGTCATTATCGGTGATGCGGTCTGGTGAAAAGCCACGGCCGTTGTCCATCACCGTCACGCTGGTCTGGCGGGGGCAGTAACATAACGTCACCTCAACTTGGGAGGCGTGGGCATGTTTGACCACATTGGTCAACGCCTCCTGGACGATGCGGAATAGCGCCGTCTTGAGTGGGACGGGCAGCGGAATGATCTGCCCTTCTACCGTGAAATGGATGGGCAGATCGAATCGGTTCTGGACTTCCCCGCTATACCAGCGCAGGGTGGCCGACAACCCCAAATCATCCAGGTGGGACGGCCGTAAATCGGCGATCAGACGTTGCAATTCATCCAGCGAGCGGGCGGCTAACACCTCTAATTGGCGCAGGTTGCCCGCCGCCCGATCCACATCTTGTTTGAGCGTGGTGGCAATGCCGCGCAAGCCTAACCCAATGGCGGTCAAGGCCTGCCCGGTTTCATCATGCAGTTCCCGGGCAATGCGCCGCCGTTCCGCTTCCTGCGCGGCTACGATGTGGTGCAGTAGTTTGCCTCGCATCGCTTCGCGTCGTTCGGCCTCTTCGATGCGGGCGGCTTGCAGTTTGGTAATTTGTAGTTGTGTTTCCACCTCAAAAGAGCGCAGAGAGCGAATGATGAACAGCGCCGCTACCCAGGCAGCGACGGCGCGCAAAATTTGCACGGGAAAGCCAAAAAGTTCTAAAAAAAGTACTTGATTGATGATGTCGGACGGCCGTAGCAAACTGACGCGGGTGAAAATTTGGCCGACAATGCCATACCAGGCAAACGCCATCGCCGCCCATAAACTATCGCGGCCAAACTGTTCCAGACCAGCCTGGCGAAAACTGCGTTGTTGGGCGATCAATCCCAGGCTGGCAACGAGGGCGGCGGGAATGCCCAGCACGTATCTGGTCCACACCTCCACCACATCCCACAACTCCTGACCGGGCAGGAAATGACCGCGCATAATCATGACGCCAAAGACCCAAATGCCGGATTGTAGCAGGGGCAAGAGCAGGCTTAACCGGCGCGCTTTGAGGTTGGGCGAAAGCAGGGAGGCGCCAAAGGCCGTTAGTGAGAGGAAGGAAAAAGCCAGCAGGGCGACACGTAGCCCTTCCCATAACCAGGCGGTGAGGGTTTCTTCTGGCAAGTGTCCCATGATGCTGAACATTTCCAGCCATTCATGAATACCATGCAGCAGGCCAAAGGCGATAAACGGCCGTAACGCATGTCGCAACCGCTCATCCGTCCCCCGCCCTCTTTCCAGGAGAACCACCAGCCCCATCGAAAAAAAGGCCAGACCGTAGAGCAGAAATATCAGGCTTAATGAAACTTGGCTCATGATTGCCCCAGATAAATTGACTCCGCACCTCTTTCCATTCTAGATGAAAACTCCTGGCTTTGCAGGTGTCAAAAGTCACTATTTGAATGGATTGGGGAGATAGTAAAAACAGGTGAAGCGGACGGCCGTCTGTTACATGTGTCACCAGGAAGCATGACGTTTGGCCGATGTTCTCATAAATCATTAACCTTATACTTCTATACGGGAAGCAACCGCTTTTACTCTTTACTCCATTTAGACAAGCGACTGCAAAAGAAGGCATGGGATCAAGCAAGCGACAAGATACGCTTTGAGAAACAAGCAAAGCGCGTTGGCTGCAAACACCCCCGCTTCACTTGAATTTAGGAGGAGAAGGATGAAAACCAACTGGCAAAAATTGCTCGTCATGGTTAGTTTGTTGATAGTGGTGTTGCTGCTATTCGGCTGCCGGGGGCCGCAAGGCGAACCTGGCCCTGTCGGTCCGGCTGGCCCGGCCGGCCCCCTCGGACCCCAAGGCCCGGCTGGCCGCGATGCCACCGCCAGCCAGGAATATGTCGGCTCCGAGAAGTGCGGCAGTTGCCACGAGGAGCAGTATGACAAATTCCTGTTATCCGGCCATCCATACAAATTAACCAAGGTGGAAAACGGCGAGCGCCCCAGCTTCCCTTATGATCCCATTACCGGCGGGGTCAGAAATCCGCCAGAAGGGTTTACCTGGGATGATATTTCTTATGTGATTGGGGGCTATGCCTGGAAAGCCCGATTTATTGACCAGAATGGGTACATCATAACCGGTGACGAAGGCAGCGTCACACAATATAACTTTGCCAACAATGATGTGGGCAAGCCTGCCGGATGGGTCGCTTATCATGCCGGGGAACAAAAACCGTATGATTGCGGCTCCTGCCATACCACCGGGTACAGTTCCCGCGGCAATCAAGATGGATTAGAAGGGCTAATAGGCACCTGGGCTTTCCCCGGCGTTCAATGTGAGGAGTGCCATGGACCTGGCAGCCTCCACGCTGAAAATCCATCTGGCGTGCGCATGGTAGTAGAACGCGCATCCCAGCTTTGCGGCGAATGTCATGTCCGTGGCAATCCGGCCGAAATTGATGCCAGCAATGGCTTTGAAAAACATCACGAACAGTATGAAGATTTGTACAACTCCAAACATTTCGCCATCAGCTGTGTGACTTGTCATGATCCTCATGCCAGTTCGGTTTATGCCGATGAAGAAGTCAACCCCACCAAAGGCATCCGGCAAGTGTGCCAATCCTGTCATTGGCAAGGGCTGGTGCAAAACAATGGAGAGCATTCCAATCTGGTGGACTGCATTGATTGCCACATGCCGCCGATGGCTAAATCGGCCCAAGGCGATCTGGCGTTGTTTACCGGCGATGTTCGTTCTCACCAATTCTCGATAAATCCTGATGCCAACGCGCCGCAATTTAATGAAGATGGCACAAAGGTGATGCCCTATCTCACGCTTTCATACGCTTGCCAACATTGTCATAATGGGGAAGTTTATTCGGCTCAGGATTTGGATACGTTAGCTGGCGCTGCGCGAGGGTATCATGCTCTGCCCACGCCAACCCCTGAGCCGACGCCGGAGCCGGAACCATCGCCGACGCCGGCAGGGTGATGAAGAGCGAAGAGCAACGAACAAGCCCTTGGAAAAGGTTGAGGAATTGTTATGCGTAGAATGTGGAGAGCGATCATCGGGTTTTTCTTGCCGCCGCCGGGGAGTCCGGTCTGGCGTAGAATCCTGCCATTTGTGGTTCCCGGCATCTTAACAGCCGTCGTTATTTACGGTTCCGTCGAAGTGTGGACGTACACCAATTCGTCTGAGTTTTGCGGCACCACGTGCCATACGATGCCGCCGGAATATTCGGCGTATCAGCGGTCGCCACACGCTCGTGTGCAGTGCGTGGAGTGCCACATTGGCCGGGATGTGGTGACGACGCAGTTTACGCGGAAGGCGGGGGATGCCCGGCATGTGTATTACACATTGACGGAAGATTTTGAGTTTCCTATCACCACCAAGAATATGCGGCCGGCGCGAGAATCATGCGAAACGTGTCATTTCCCAGAGAAGTTTTCGGATGACAGCTTGCGGGAGATCCGAAATTACTCTAGCGGGGAAGCAGAGGTTATGGTGGAAAGCACCTATTTGGTGATGAAGACGGGCGGCGGCAGCGCCCGTAAAGGGTTGGGGCGCGGGATTCATTGGCACATTGAGAATGAGGTGTGGTTCCTGACCTCGGATCCGCTGCAACAAGATATTCCCTATGTGCGCGCGGTGGATAGTGATGGCGCGGTGACGGAGTATTATGACATCGCTTCTGGTTTGACGCCGGATGATGTGGCGGGGACGGTGTTGGAGCGAATGGATTGCATCACCTGCCATAACCGAATCACGCATTTTATTCCCGATCCCTTTGATGCGATTGATCAGGCGCTGTTTAAGGATTTGCTCCCCAATGATTTGCCGTTTATTTGGGAGCAGAGTGTGGCGGCGATCAGCGGCCCGTATGTGGATCAGGCGACGGATTTAGCCAAAATTGAGCGGGTGGCGGATTATTACCAGGCTGCTTTTCCCACTCTATATGCGGAACGGGAGGAAGATATCCAGCAGGCGGTGCAGGCGCTGAAGGATATTTATTTGCAGAGTGTTTTCCCGGAACAAAAACTAGACTGGACGACACATGCGAATAATCTGGGGCACAAGAATGATCCTGGCTGTTTTCGGTGTCATGATGGCAAGCATTTGACGGGGACGGGCGAGGCGATTCGCTTGGAGTGCAATTTGTGCCATTCGGTACCGGTGGTGGCTGAAGAAGGCAGTTCGGTGGCGCGGCTTGAGATTGTGCGGGGGCCGGAACCGGCTTCGCACACGCATACGAGCTGGATTACGCTACACGGCCGCGCCATTGACATCTCTTGCGCTTCCTGCCATCCGCCCAATGATTCCGGCGTGGATTACGTGAGACTGGAAGGGGATAAACCGCCCAATGACGGTTCCTTCTGCGGCAATTCAGCCTGTCACGCCGAAGAATGGGCGTATACAGGCTTTGACACGCCGGAACTGGAACCGATTCTGGCGCGGCAGCTTTACATTTTGCAAAACACCAGCCCCTATCTCTTCGAGGATGTGCCCAAGACATATGAAGAGACGTTCAAGCCCATGATTGACGGCCGTTGCGTCTACTGTCACAGCGGCAGCGAACCGGAAGCCGATCTGGATTTGAGCAGGTATGATTTGCTCCTGGCCGATAGAAAAGGGGGCGCGGCCGTCACCCCCGGCGATCCGGAGGCCAGCTTGCTCATCCAACGGCAATCCACCCAAACCGAACATTTCGGCCAATTATTGTCTGACGAATTACAAGCCATCCGTGATTGGATAGCAGCCGGAGCGCCCCAGAACTAATTTGGCGACTCAGGGGCCTCGTTGTAAAACCGCGCTGGAAGCTCGCCCTCCTGCTCTCCAGCGCGGTTTTTTCTTGCCCAATTACCCAATCAGCAGGCGTCTTCTCAAGATTTCGGAGCCGTGGCCGGTGTCCTCACCGCGCCACACCGGGCTTCCCCAAGTTGTTGAGAAGATACAAGACTCTACTGAAAAAACACGGAGACACGGAGAACATCGAGATTTTTACCAGAGAAACTCCGCGTCCTCCGCGTTTCCGCGGTAGCTTTTCTGGGGGATAGTCTTCGTTTGGGCCAAAAAGCGTAGGACGATTTGTTAAATCGCCCTACGTGGACGGAATGAAAACCATCCCCCTTCTTTTAGTGGACTCATATATCAGCGGCAAGAAAAAAAGCCGAGGATTTGCAAATCCCCGGCTTTTTCAGTTTCTTGGTGACTTATTCTAATGATCAACTACTATCTTCTTAAGGGCGAGTCATGCCACTGACATCCGCCCCCATATCCACAAGCGTATCATACAAGACTTGAATCAGGTATTGACCGTTGTGGGCAAAAGCGCCGGGGTCCTTCAGGGAGTATTGGTAATTGTAGGTGGCCCGCAGCAAACGCGGTGTAAATGTCGCATAACGGTTGCCATAATTTATTTCATCCGCATCTGGCAGCCCGTCGCCATTGGTGTCTGTGAAGAAGTAAGGGTAAGAGCCTGAAGAGTAGACGATGCCGGTTCCTACACTGTTCATGGAGTAATCCAACATTGCTTGATACAACAATTCGCGCATTGTATCAATTTCGCCGGCTAATCCTTCTTCAATATCACCATCGCCATCGAAATCTACCTCGCTCTCACGGATGTTCAGCAAATCGGCTGCGGTTTCTACGCCTTCGTGACATTCGACACATTCAGCCACCTCAACCTCCAAAGCATGGGTGTTGTGACATTCGGTGCAGCTATCAAACTTGCCTACATGTTCATTCCGCCCCAGGTACTCATTGCCGTCATATTGGTAAGCGCCCTGCACTTCATTACCGAACAGGGTGGCGCCAGCGGCAAAGTAATGGATGTTGATGAATCTGAGACGATCTGAAACTTCGTCATCCCCGGTCCCGCCGACGGCCGAATTAACCGAGACAGTAGAAGAACGTCCCTGGTGACAGTTGATGCACAAGTTGGCGTCTTCCTCCTCGCCAAAGGTGACGGTAGCGCCGCTGGGGAAGGTGGCGCCGGTTGATTCATAGCGGGTGAAAGTAGTCAGGTCGTTGTGGCAGGTGGCGCAGTTCAGGCCGTTTGCAGTGGGTTGGTTGATGGTAACGCCTTGTTCCAGGAACAGGGGCAAACCAGCCGCCGAATGACACTTGCTGCAACTGCCCGGAACCTCACCCTCTTCATCCCAATGACGGAAAGCTTCTTCCGAACCGGCAAAGTGACCATGATCAATGCGGCTCTGATTGCTCATGTCAACCGGGTTGGCCAATGCCTCATTTATGTCTTCTAGTGAATCATAGAGCAACTGAATGATGTACTTGCCGCCATGGGCAAACCGGCCCGGGTCTTTCAGGGAGACCTGATAGTTGTAGGCCGCTTTTGCCAGACGAGCCGTCCAGGCATTATACCGGTTGGGGAAGGCGGCTTCGCCCTCGGTGACGGCGCCATCGCCATCGCTATCAATGAAGAAGTAGGGATAGCTGCCGCTGTCATACACGACAGGGGTTCCTGCAACTTCATTGGCATAGGCTTGGATGGCTTGATAAAGCAGCTCGCGCATCCCTTCGATTTCAAAATAGACGCCTTCTTCCATATTGCCGTCTCCGTCATAATCAACCAGAGAGCCGGCCATACGAATGTTCTCCAGGTCTTCGGCGCTTTCTACCCCTTCATGGCAATCGGCGCATTCAGCGAATTGAATCTCCAGTGTGTGCGAATCATGACACGATGTGCAGGTGTTGTAACCTTCGACATGGTCGAATTTGGAGTCGTAGGCTTTGCCTTCATACTCGTAACCGCCCATGGCAATCGTGCCGTATTGGGTGGCCGCCGCCGCATAGTAATGGATATTGGAGAAGCCCAGGTCTTCGCTGACGGTATCTTCGTCGGTCAGTCCGGCTTCTTCAATGGATGCGTTGACGCTGACGGTGGAGTGGCGTCCCTGGTGACACTGCATACAGCGAGATTCATCGCCGAGGCCGGTCACTTCTACCCCAGAGGGGAAGACGACGCTGGTCATGTTGACGGTGACGTCGTTGTGGCAGGCAGCGCATTCGATGGTGGTGCCGATAGGGGCGGGGGCGTCAACGACGCCGGCTTCACTGCCGTCAGCGCCGATGAAGTCCAGATAGCCGGGGGTGCTGTGGCATTTAGCGCAGCTTGGGGGAATTTCCTGGGGATCGTCTTCATCCCAATGTGTAAAAGGTTCGGTATCGGCGGCGTTGTGGGGGGAGTTGGCCCATTGCTCTTCGAAGGGGATGACGTCTACGGCCGTCTCTGGCTCCAGCATGATCTCGACGACACGGGTCACTTCGACCGGGACTTCCACATTCTCGCCCGGAACCTCCACTTCCACCGGTACCTCAACCTCGACAACGCGAGTTACTTCTACTTGTTCTGGCTCACAGCCAACGATGAACAGGCTCGCCAGCAAAAGCAACCCGATAACAAATAGCCGTCTTTTGTTCAGGTTATACATACCATCCTCCTTAACATAAGAGGAATAAAGCAATGCTTTATTCTATGTTAAAACGCTTTTATCAGGCTGTTAGGCGATGAGAATTAGAAGTCTTGATTTGTCGTAAGTCACCAACAGTCGCCTAATGGCCGAAAAAGCTAAAAATCGTCACATTAAAGTATTATTAGAATCCATTGTGTGACAAAATTCACTATACCTGAGTGGGGACTAAAGTCAAGTGACATTTGTCATGTGACATTGCTCATCTGGACGGCCGTCCAGGTAACAAAAAACGGATGTCATGAAGCGATACTAACATGACACCCGTTTATGTTTGCGAAAATCAAGATGTTTAGGGCGCTGGCGTACCAAGCGGCACAAATACCTCGCGGGTCACTCTGGGAATGGTGGTGATCGCCGTTTCTTCAAACGTGAAAGCCCAAATCAATCCAACCAATACGACAATGCCGATCAAGGCGCTGACCGCATAGAAAATTCGCAGCCGTTTGGGATCTTCCAGCAAGGCCAGACCAGGCCAGGCAGAGCCACCCTTTTCCAGCCATTCCAGTTCTTCAGCATGTTCCTCTTCCATTTGTGCGCGGGGCAGTTTGCCGGTGAAAATGCTGGGATTGAAATTTTTGATGTGAACGTTGTACATGTGCCAAATGATGATAGAGAGTACAGCCAGAAGCGCTTCGCCGCCATGGGCGGCTTTGGCGGCGGGGATAAGCTCTCCTGGAACCAATGACGTCGTGGCAATGGGGTTCCACAACATAAAGCCAGTGATAGCCATGATGGCTGTGCCCCATACCACCGCCCAATACTCGATTTTTTCGCCAAAATTAAATTTAGCCATCCGGGGATGTTCTTTGCTCAACCCCAAATTGTAACGAACGACGGCGATCATGTCGGTCAAGTCCTGCTTGTTGGGCAAGATACGCATCGGTTCCTGCTTGACAAACAGGCGGTAAGCGGAGGTGAACAGATGGTAGACGGAGCCGACCACCAGGGCAAAGGCGGCCCAGCGGTGAATGATGCGTACCAGTTCAATGCCGCCCATCGCGTTGATCATGTTGTCCGCCCAAACGGCCGCGGCATATTTTTGAGGCAGGCCGGTGATGGCCAAGATCGTAAAGCTGACCATGAGGATAAAGTGCTCGATGCGAGCCATCAAGCGGAAGCGAGGATATTGTTTCGTTTCTTGTGACATGTGACACTCTCTTCGTTAGCGGGTCAAGCGAACCCGAATCCGGCGGTAAATGTCGGTGAGCGCCAGGAAGCCGAAGAAGGCCACCGTCGCCGGAATAACGATTTGATAGAACAGATTGACCACGTAGATGAGCGGATTCTTGTCCAGAGACGGTTCAAAATGGCTGGTCCAGGAAGCGGCGAAATTGTCGTTGGCGTCGGGGTGACACTGCTGGCAGACGGTCGTCAAATTGGCGCGAATGCCAGCATTGGGGTCATCCGGCGCTTTGATGTTATGCACGCCGTGGCAATCATAGCAAACCGCCTTGTTCGTCTCCGCATTTGGGTCTTGGTGCTCGAAGAGCGTCACCGTTGTGCCGTGAAAATCCGCCACGTAAGTGTCGAACACCCGGGTGGAAATCTCATACTGTCCCATCAACTCTTCATCGGCGTGGCAGTTGGCGCAAAGTTGGGGCGAACGTAACCGAGCCAGCGATGTAGTGGGGTCGTTGATATCGTGAACGCCATGACATTCAATACAGGTAGGCACATCCGGGTTGCTGTCGTTCAAAAGCGCATCGCCATGCACGCTGGTAGCATACTCATCAAAGATGGCGCTGTGGCACTGCTGGCAGGTGTGTGAAATTCGCTCGCGTGGTTCATCGGGAACGGGCGTATCGTGCGCCCCATGGCAGTCGGTGCAGACGGCCGCTTCTTCCTGACCGGCTTCTATGGCGGCTTCATGGACGCTGTCCATGGATTTTTCGTATTGCGTTTCATGGCAGCGGGCGCACCGATCATAATTTTCTAGATGATAGGCGCGTTCGCTGGCGGCGCTCACTTTTTGGTGGGGATACGGCCGTATCGTCGTGTGACAATCGGCGCAGGCCAATGGCTGCCACGAATTATCTTCCCCATGGACGGATTCCGCCAGCGCCGCGCCGTTGATATTGATGGACAGCCTGTCTCCATTCTCGAACATCATAAATTGATTGGTGCGGTTGTGGCAGGCCAGACAATAATTGTTGTCTATTTGTCGGGTAAATAAGCCGTTTTGGATGATCTGCGCTAGTTGGGCGGGATTAGTAAATTCCACGTCAACGACCGTATGGCAATCCACACAAGCCGTCGTGCCTTCACCTGATTCCCAGGCGGCGGCCGTCAACACATCGTGCGCCCCATGACAATCAGTGCAAATCACCGGGTTGTCGCTTTCCGGTCCAGGATGGCTGGTGAGGTGGGGCGCTGCATGGCAGCGTTGGCAGGTTTCTGAGCGGCCGATTTGGAATTCGCGCAAATCGGCCGCCGTTACCGGCGCGTGGGGAATGGAGTAATCATTGCCGGATTGGTGGCACTCCTGACATGTCAGCGGTTCCTCGGCCTGGTCGCCGTGGGCGGAGTTAGCCAAAATGTTCATATCCACCAGGGCAGTTATCGTTTCCCCGGATGGCAGGTGGATTTGGCCCTCGGTATCGCTATGGCATAAGCGACAGGCCACGTCATCACGCTGTTGGGTGGGTGAAAAATTGCCGTCTGCCAGTTGTGTGCCGGCAACGGCCGTGACATTCTGGGCTGAGGCGGCAGAGGGCTGCAACAAAAATATCAGCGAACCGATTGCCAACGCCCCCACCCCCCATACCCAGCTATTTTTTATACGAAGCGCTCTTATTCTGGGCACAAAATCCTCCTTCTTAGAAACGTTTTTTTGGTGAAATTCGCCTTTCAAATTACAAGTCCTCCGAAAAAAGCTGCCGCGGAGACATGGAGGGCACGGAGCTTCTTTGGTAAAAATCTCACCGTTCTCCGTCGGTCGGCGAGGGCCACGGCGAGCTATGCCGAACCGCTCTCGAACCATGTCCCCGTGTTTTTTCGGCAGAGTCAAATATGAGACTTATTTTATAAATAGCAACACATCATCTCAAGTTTCGGGGCTGTGGTCGCTTTCCTGACCGCACCACACCGGGCCTCCAACAGCCTGTTCGGAGTAGAAACCATATTACAAATAAAAAATGCACAGACCACGAGTAAAATTCGTGGTCTGTGCTTCTGTTCTTAGAAAAGTAAACGTGCTACGGCGCTTCTGTTTCCGCCGCCTCTACAACCGGGGCGGGCGGCGTGTGGTAGCCAGTCGCCATGTCGATCAACTCTTCATCCGTCTTGACTTTGGCAGCGCCATTGTCGTTATGGCAACTGCGGCAGGCAAAGTCCAGTGAAATTTGAGACAGGGAGAACTTACCGTCTTCCGTGAACTGTCCTACCTGAGACGGCTCAATTGCCATCAGATGGGTGCGAATATCGCCGCTGAACATTTCAGCATTCCCCAAAGCGCTCTTGGCAATGCGCGGCATATGGCATTCAATGCACTCTACCCGCCCTTCATGCTCGACATTCGCCTGGAAATTCGCCTCATCAAAATGGCAATCTTCGCAGTCGGTACGAGTCGTGGGTAAACCGGCTTTCCGCAATTGGATCACACCCGTGTGCGGGTCATGGCAGGTCACGCAGTCCAGGGTGATATGCTTGCTCTGGAAGAGTTCTTCGTATTGCTCATGGTGCTTGATGAACCCGCCTTTGGCATCCACTTCTTCGACAGCGCCGCGAATGTGGCAGTCGCCGCAAGCTTCTGCATCCCGATCCACTTTCATGTCCACGACTTGCGGATTCTCGGCGTGCAAACTGCCGGCGCCGTGGCACTCTTCGCAGTAAATGCCGCCTTCGGTCCAGGTACCGACGAGTCCCGGTAGACCATCCTGGTTTCCTTCCGGATTGTAGCCAGTGGTGTGACAAGTGCCGCAATCGTATGGCTTTTCCACCTCGCCGGCATGATAACCAACCCAATTGTTCCCCATATCCAGAACAGGATTGAAGAAGTTGTATTGGGTGGTCGCATTTTCATCGGCGCCGGTGATGATATACCCATTCAGGTCTATGAAGCGGGCTTTCCAATTGTAGCCGCCAATCACGTAGCTGATGTCGTCCCAGGTATACCCTTCGGGCGGATCGGGCAGTGTGGTGAAGGGATATTCTGGCGGTTGGCCGTCAACCACTTTGTTCAGCTTGTAGGGATGGCCGCTCTGCATGAAGACATCATAGGTTTCTTCGTGACATTCGGCGCATGTCTCTGAGCCGACATAGCTGGGGGGTTGATAGCTCACGCCATCCGCGCCAGCCGGGCCGGGGGGGCCTTGGTCGCCATCCGCGCCGGCCGGGCCGGGAGGTCCTTGGGCGCCATCAGCGCCGGCTGGCCCCGCCGGGCCTTCTGCGCCTTGACAGCCGACCAAGATCAGGGCGGCGATCAAGATGAGGGTAATTAAAAAGATTTTCTTCACAACATACCTCCTGTATGTTAGTTTGGAGTACTTCGTTCTCCTTAAACGTAGGGAGCAGTCGCCAATTTTAGCTCCCAGTTTGATAATACATTAACAGTTTATTAGGAAAGCGCGCGCGGGGGAAGTGACAAAGATCATGAAGAACCCATGATTTGCGAGTACGGCGCGGAGGGGGCAGAAGTATTTGACATAATTTGATTTAGGGAGGGGGGAGACTTGGCGGAAACACGGCCGTAAAACTCGTTGAATTGACCATAATCAAGTATAATTTAGTCTGGTTGGAGACCCATTTCCAACCGGTGGCGGCCACCAAATTCTTGGATGGCGTTTTTTATTTTGCCACACCATTTGCTGGAGGTTTCTTTTGGAAATCGGCACAGTCAACACCATAGACATCAATAAAGAAATGCGTAGTTCGTACCTCGATTACGCCATGAGCGTCATCGTCGCCCGCGCCTTGCCCGACGCCCGCGACGGCCTTAAACCAGTCCATCGGCGCATCCTCTACGCCATGCACGACATGGGCATCCGCGCCACCGGTCCCCACCGCAAAAGCGCTCGCATCGTCGGCGAAGTATTGGGCAAATACCATCCCCATGGCGACCAATCCGTGTATGACGCCATGGTGCGCATGGCGCAGCCCTTCTCCATGCGTTACATGCTGGTGGATGGGCAGGGCAACTTTGGCAGCGTGGATGGCGACAGTCCGGCGGCGATGCGTTATACCGAAGCGCGATTGGCCCGCATTGCCAATGAATTGCTGGAAGACATTGACAAAAACACGGTGGATTTTGTCCCCAATTTTGATGATAGCTTGAATGAGCCAGAACTCCTGCCGGCCCGCCTGCCTAATTTGCTGCTCAATGGCTCGTCGGGCATTGCGGTGGGCATGGCCACGAATATCCCGCCGCACAATCTCACCGAAATCGGCCAGGCGCTCATCTATCTCATCGAACATCAGGATGATTGGGATGATGTGACGCTGGATGATTTGATGGAGTTTGTCAAAGGGCCGGATTTTCCCACTGCCGGCGTCATTGTGGGCAATGAGGGGATTCGCAATGCGTTTGCTACAGGGCGGGGCCGGATCATTGTGCGCGGCCGCGCCGAAATCGAAGAGATGCCGGGCAAATCCGAGCGGCAGCGAATCAACATCACCGAACTCCCGTTTCAGGTTAATAAGGCGATGCTGGTGGAACGCATTGCTGAATTGGTAAACAAAGGCGTCATCACCGACATATCTGATTTGCGGGACAGCTCTGACCGGCGCGGCATTTCGGTGGTGGTGGAGCTGAAGCGGGGGACGCAGCCGTTGAAGGTGTTGAACCAGCTTTACAAGCACACATCGCTGCAAACGACGTTTGGCGTGCAAATGCTGGCGTTGGTGGATAAACAGCCGCATCTTTTATCGCTGAAGCGCGCCTTGCAGATTCATATTGATCACCGGGTGAATGTGATCACGCGGCGGACGCAGTTTGAGTTGGATAAGGCGTTAAAGCGGCAGCACATTTTAGAGGGGCTGCTGATTGCGCTGGACAATTTGGATGATGTGATTGAAACGATTCGCCGCTCGCCGGACGCCGATGAGGCGCGAACCCGATTGATGGATGGCTTTGGCCTGACGGCCGCGCAAGCGACCGCGATTCTGGATATGCAGCTGCGGCGGCTGGCCGCGTTGGAGCGGCAAAAAATCGAGGAAGAGTACCGGGAAATTACGACGCATATCGAATATCTGCAAGGGCTGCTGGCCGATAAGAAACAGATTCTAGCGATTATCAAAGAAGATATTGAAGGGTTGCTGGAAAAGTATGGGGACGAGCGGCGGTCGGAAATCGCGCTGGGAATTGACGCCGAACTGAACATGGAGGATTTGATTCAGGATGAAGATGTCCTCATTTCCATCACGCAGCGCGGCTATATCAAGCGGACGCCGGTGGCGGCGTATCGGATACAGGGACGGGGCGGCAAAGGGTTGATCGGCATGTCTACCCGCGCCAAGGATGAGTTGGAGCACCTGTTTGCGGCGGGGACGCTGAACAACATTTTGTTTTTCTCGGATCGGGGCAAGGTGTATTCGGACAAGGCGTATAATATCCCGGAAATGGGGCGCACGGCGCGGGGCACCTCTTTGATGAATATCTTGCCGTTGATGCCGGAAGAGCGGATTACGGCCGTCGTCGCCGTCCATGATTTTGAAGATGCCGAATATCTGACCATGATCACCTGCAAGGGTCGGATCAAGCGGGTGCGCAGTGATGTGTTTGCCCATGTACGGCCGTCTGGCCTGATTGCCTTGAACTTAGATGAGGATGACAGTCTGGGCTGGGTAAAACTGACCAAAGGGGGTCAGGATTTGATCCTGGTCAGCCAGCAGGGGCGGGGCATCCGCTTCAGCGAAGAAGATGTGCGGCCGATGGGCCGCGCCGCCGCCGGCGTCAACGCCATGCGTCTGGATACCTGGGACCGCATTGCCGGGGCCGATGTGGTGTCGTCTGGCGATGATCTGCTGGTCATCACCGAACAAGGGTATGGCAAGCGGACGCCGTTGGATGAATATCGCACCCAAAACCGGTATGGTCAGGGGGTGCGGGCGATGGTGCTGGAGCCGGAACGCACCGGCCATATCGTCAGCGCCCGAGTGGTGACGAAAGGGGACGAGGTGACGTGTATCTCGGCCAACGGCATCATTCTGCGCACGGCGGCGGACGCCATCTCGCAGCAAAGCCGGATCACGCGCGGCGTGCGGGTGATGGATTTGCGGAATGGGGATGCGGTGGCTTCGGTGGCGGTGGTGCGCGAAGGGCGGCTTTCCCGGGTGAATGGGGAAGAGGATGAAGTAGAAATCAACCTGGAGGAAACGGCCGTCCTTAATTAACCGCCGCTCAAACCAAAACAAAATGCTGAAGGCTAACATTCATTGTTCTTTTGAGAAGCCCTCCTCTTGGAGGGCTTTTTTTATGCGGCATGTCGCATAGCGCGGTAAACCACAAATGAGCAATGAACAATGAGCAATGAACAATGAGCAATGAACAATGAGCAATGAGCAATGAACAATGAGCAATGAACAATGAACAATGAGCAATGAGCAATGAACAATGAGCAATGAACAAATAAATTGCGTGGTTGACGCAAATGTTGCAGAGGAATTCTATAAACGCCCCTTATTTCCTATACAGGCTGTGTAGGCAAAAGCCTATACTAATGAAGCGGCGAATTGTGCGATACAATGGGATGAGTTCGGGTTATCCTCGCAGCCGCAAATAAATTTGGAGAAAGAGGATGGCAGAAGTAAACGGCGCATTGGCGCAATTGCTGGCCCCGGTCATGGAAATCGAGCGGTTGAACATTCCACCGGCCATCATTCACGACACCATTTTTCGCTTGTTGTTCAATGAGGGCGTGGGCAATATCGCGCGTCTTTCTGACGTGTTGGGGTTGCACCCCAAGGTGCTGGATGAGGTTATGAGCCAGATGAAGCTGGAACATCTGGTGGAAGTGACGAAGGCCGGACAAATAGGGAGTCTTAGTTTTACGTACTCATTGACGGACAAGGGACGAAATCGGGCGCAGGATGCTTTTGATCGCAGTTTGTACATTGGCCGGTTGCCGGTGTCGTTGAATGAGTACACTCAGGCTATTCTGATGCAGACTTCTGGGGGAGACGGCCGTCGCGCCACCCCGGAAACGATCAAACAGGCGTTGAGCCACCTGATCTTGCCGGAAAACTTTCATCGCCGCATTGGCCCGGCCGTCAATGCTGGCAGTTCGCTGTTCCTTTACGGGCCGCCGGGCAATGGCAAAACTACTGTGGCCGAGGCCATCGGTAAAGTGCTGTCCCAGGGCAGCCCCATCTGGCTGCCGGATGCCATCACCGTCGGCGGTCAGATCATCCAGGTGTTTGATCCGTTGGTTCACGAACCGCTGCCGCAAGATGAAATAGCCTTCCACACCCAATTCTTGGGCAAAAAACGTCAAAGCGACCGCATGAAAATTGATAATCGGTGGCGGCTGTTCAAACGGCCGTTGGTCATGGTCGGCGGCGAACTCACCCTTGACTCCCTCGATTTGCGCTACGAACCCATTGCCAAGGTGTACGAAGCGCCCCTGCAGTTCAAAGCCAATGGCGGCATGTTCCTCATTGATGACTTTGGCCGCCAGCAAGTCAGCCCGCAGCAGTTGCTCAACCGCTGGATCGTCCCCCTGGAAAGCCGCAAAGATTTCCTGCGGCTCCAATCCGGCCAAAGCTTGGAAGTTCCCTTCCGCCAATTCATCGTCTTCTCCACCAACCTCGACCCCATGCAGTTAGTGGATGACGCCTTTCTGCGCCGCATTCAAATGAAAGTGGAAGTTAGAGGCCCGGATGAGCGATTGTACTACAAGATTTTCACCCGCATGTGCGACGCCTACATGATCCCCTTCGACAAGAAGAGTTTCGTCCATCTCTTACAGAAATGGTATCGAGAACCGAAGCGAACCATGCAAGCGGTACACCCGCGAGATATTTTGAAAACGGCCGTGGCGATTTGCGAGTATGAGGATGCACCCCTCCGGCTTTCCCCCACCTTGTTGGATGAGGCGTGTCTCAGTTATTTTGTAGACGCGGACAAAACCACCGATCCCACGCAGACGGCCGCCCGCGGCGTTTAGTTCTCCAACAAAAAAGGGCGTTCCCGTTTGGGAACACCCTCATTCTCAGAAAAGAGACCCATCACCCTTGCAGTAAATCCATGGCTCCTTTTAACAGGGAACCTTCACCCGTCGAGCTGCCACCGGCAGAGGGGGCGTTGGCCAATATCCGGTCAGCCAACCGGGAGAAGGGGAGCGATTGCAGCCAGATACGGCCGTTTCCCTGCAGCGTGGCCAGGAACAACCCCTCGCCGCCCAAGATCATAGACTTCAAATTACCAGCCCGCTGAATATCATAGCTGATGGTAGATTCAAAAGCCACGATGCAGCCGGTGTCCACCATGATCTTGTTCCCATTCAGCCGTTTCTCCACAATCGTGCCGCCAGCGTGGATGAACACATTGCCATCGCCGCGCAACTTTTGCAAAATGAATCCCTCGCCGCCAAACAGACCCGCGCCTAATTTTTTGTTAAAGGCGATGCTTACTTCTGTGCCCAAAGCGGCGCACAGGAACGAATCTTTCTGGCAAATCAACTCGCCGTTGGCTTCATCCAGGTCAATGGCGATGATTTTTCCAGGGTACGGCGCGCCAAACGCCACATGCTTCTTACCCTGACCGCCGTTGCTGAAATGGGTCATGAAAAGGGATTCGCCGGTGAAAGCTCGTTTGGCCACGCTGCCCAGCTTGCTCATAAAGCCAGCCTTGGGATTGGAGCCGTCCCCCATCTTGGTTTCAAACGTTATCCCATCTTCCATATACATCATGGCTCCGGCTTCGGCAATGACGGTCTCTTTGGGGTCAAGCTCGACTTCGACAAATTGCAGATCGTCGCCGAATACCTGGTAATCAACTTCGTGGCTTTTACTCATTTTTGTCTCCTTGTAACTTTTGTTTTTGTGGAATCACTGCTGATATTATACATGTTTACGAGTGGACTTGGGTAAAGTTTTTAATTCGCCCTAAAAAGCAAAAGGGCGCGTTTCAAATGAGTAGCCGCGGTATCCTTACCGCGCAGGCGTAAACGCAGTAAGAGTAAGAAACCGCGGCTACAAAATGTGAAGGATGTTGTCGGTCTTTTGAACCATGTCCAATTTTGGCAACTTGCTAAATCATGAACACCCTATCAAAAACCAGTCCGGAATCTACACGTAAACCACATGATGGAAGCCGGTTGTAATTTCTCAAATTCCTTTTGCATGACCTTCTGGTATTCCCATTGCGTGCCGGTGAGCAGCGTCGCATTTTCACACCACAACTGCGCGGCGCGGTCTTTGTGTTTGACGTCCACATCTTCACGGCCTTTGGTTTCAATCAGATGATGGACGCCATCGGCCGTAACGGCCACAAAATCCAACTCATAATAACGAAGGTTGGCGGCTGAATCGGTGTAGGCAATCGTAAAGCCAAACCGTTCGGGAAGTTTGGTAAAGCGAACCACATCAGGGGCTTTTTGCAGGAAGACGGCAAACGCTTTCTCGTATTTGTTATCGGCCGCCACCAGATTGAAAACGGTCTTGCTGGCTTCCAGCGTGGGCCGCGACCAGGGGTAGCCGGGGCAGTCGGACAACGGCCGTCCCTCCCCTTCCAGCGCCGGCGTTTGTTCCTGAACCGCCACATCGCGCAGAATTTTGACAAACGCTTTGACGGTGACGTGTTGGGCAATCTTGTGCGAGATCGCCTTTATCATCGCCGGTTCGCTCAAGTCAACCGTTTCGCCAAAGGCGTGATGGGTCAGGAATTGGCGTACTTTGGGAACCAGAGCGGCGAATTGCGAAGGCAGCTTCACATCGTGGGCAATGCGTTTGGCGTAGTAGGAAATGACTTCTTGTGACATTCGCACTTCGGGGATCGCGTATTCACGGTCAATGATCTTTTCCAGGGTGATGATGTCATACCCCTCATAACGGAAGGTTTGGGCGGTAGCATCACCTTCTTTTTTGGGCAGCTTGGGCGTCTGGATTTTGGATACGTCAATGGCGGCGATTTCTTCGGCCAATGTGCGCTTGCGGGTTAGCATGGGGCTGAGAACCGGAATGGTAATGTCTTTGTCCAGCTTGTCTTCGTCGGGGAAGATGGTTTCAATGACAACGGGTTCGGCGTCCAGGTCAACCGTTTGCAGTTCCCAATCCTCATCCCGTTCCAACTGCTCTGCAAATTGGATGAACGCTTTGTTGCCGATGACGTCCACCTGTTCCCGGAAAGCGGGATTGGGGCCAAAGCTACCCCGGAACATGCGGCGCAAGCCGCGCCCGATGGTTTGTTCCGGCAAGATGTTGGCTTTGCTGGTGTAAGGGCGCAAGCCAACGACCACCGTCACGCTTTGCACATCCCAACCTTCGCGCAGCATCAGGACGCTGACAATGCAATTGGTGGGATTGTCAGTCTCGTCAATTGTTTGGGCCACGTTCCGAGCCAGTTCCAAATCACGTTTAGAAACATCCCCTTTGCGATTGGTATGAATGACATGCAGCTTATCCCCGGCAAAATCGCCCGGATATTTGGCGCGGAGATAATCGGCCACATCATCAGCGTCTTTGGCGCTGTTCATCATGACAAAGAGAACGGGTTTTCGTTCTAATCTTGCCAGTTTGTGCTCCAAGTGACAGGCACTTCGGAAGTGCCTGTCACTTTAGTAATGAAAGACGGGATTGCCCCGTTTCAGGATGCGCTGCTCAAACAGTTCGACGCTGTGAGTTTGGGCGGCCGGTTTGGAACCGAGCATCATCGTCATGATGTCGGGTTCATCCTCATTGCTTTTGTCTTCTCGTTCGTAAAGTTGTTGAATGTTGGCGACGTACAAAGCGCTCTGAGAGCTGGCTCGTTCGCTGTCGCCGCGCATGTAACAATTGAATTCCCAAAAGATTTTGAGGGCGGGGGGAATGACGGGGTCGGTGCGGAAGATTTTACCGCCCGCAAAATCGGTGCGCAGCCGTTGGTAAACGATGACGTTGGGGGCGATGAGCAAACTGGTGGCGGCGTAGGCGTTACCGCCTTCCAAAACGGCGTTGAAATATTGCCAGACGATTGCCAAAGAGATGACTTTGGTTTTACCTGTTCCGGCCGCCATTTTCAGACAGTAGCGGGGGAAATTATCGTATTGCAAAAGGCGCAGATTGGGTTCTGCGGCAGACGCTTCCAACAACGCTTTATGCCGCCGTTTTTGGGCCGCTCCGTAGACGTAGATAAGGGTTTCGATGGCTTCCCGCTGGAAGGGGTAATAGGCAAATTTATGGCCGTCCGGCAAACGGCGGTCGGTGTGGAACCAATGGTTGAGCAGGGTTTTGCTGGTTTGGGCAGTTCCCTTGTAGCCGCTGTTCGCCCATTCAGTAACGGCCGTGCGGATAGCAGGCACACAAGGGGCGGTTTTGGTGCGGGCTTCCAGCAATGCCATTTGAGATGGATCATGTTTTTTGCGTTTGCGCGGCATGGTCTTTTTTCCTATGAATGAATTCATAGGCTGATACAAGAAGTACGCTGAAGCACACTATTGTTTAACGCGCTTGAGCGCGTTTCCTGTTTCAGCCGTCGAATTCCATTCGATGGCGATTCGTTTCGATAGCATTTTATTCGATGGCTAAAAAGGAAATTCATCATCATTGACCTGGTAAACAGC
>JAJRVV010000120.1 GCA_024277135.1 Chloroflexota bacterium
GCCGATTTGACCATCATCTCCCCCAACGACCCCATCGCTATGCGCAACTACGCCACAGAATGCAAGCAGCTCAACATCCCCTACATTTACGATTCCAGCCAACAAACCATCCGCCTCAGCGGCCAGGAATTATACGAGGGGTTGGATGGCTGCGCCTTGCTTTCGGTCAACGAGTATGAATTCAATTTGATTCAGGATCGAACCGGATTGAATGCAGACGAGATTTTGCAGAAAGCAGG
This sequence comes from Chloroflexota bacterium, assembly GCA_024277135.1. Lineage (GTDB taxonomy): Bacteria > Chloroflexota > Anaerolineae > Promineifilales > Promineifilaceae > JAJRVV01. The sequence goes on from JAJRVV010000120.1 coordinate 240, forward strand.
CGGGCTGTTGGTGACGAAAGGGGCTGATGGCGCCTGGCTGGTGATGGATGGACAGGAGTACCACATTCCCATCGTGCCCCCAGAGAAAGTGGTGGAGCCCACCGGCGCTGGCGACGCCTTCCGCGCCGGGCTGATGCGCGGCGTGCAGTTGGGTCTGCCCTGGGATATCGCTGGGCGAATGGGCGCTTTGTCAGCTACTTACGTCTTGGAACAATTGGGGACACAAAGCCACCGATATACCCGACCCGAATTCGTGGCCCGTTACCGGCAGCATTTCGACGATGAAGGCGCGCTTGACATTCTAACCAACTAACAAACCAAAATTACGACTCACAAGGAGATTGACATGGAGTTTGATATTAAAAATTCAGAGCTGGCCCCCGGCGGCCGGCATCGTATTGATTGGGCCGAGCAGGAGATGGGCGTTCTGCGCGGAATTCGGGAACGGTTTGCTAAGGAACGGCCGTTTGCCGGCGTTCGTATCGCCGGAACCATGCACGTCACCACCGAGACCGCTAATTTGATGATTACCTTGCAGCAAGGCGGCGCCGACGTGGCGCTCTCCGCCAGCAATCCGCTGAGCACCCAGGACGACGTGGCTGCCGCGTTGGTCACTCATTACGAAATCCCGGTGTTCGCCATCAAAGGGGAAGACAACGAAACCTACCACAAACACATCAACGCCGTGTTGGATCATAAGCCGCACATCATCATGGACGATGGCGCTGATCTGGTGAGCACGCTGCACAAGTCCCGCCGCGACGTTTTGGGCAACCTCATCGGCGGCACGGAGGAGACCACCACCGGACTGGTGCGTTTGCGAGCCATGGCGAAAGATGGGGCGCTGGAGTTTCCCATGATGGCGGTGAACGACGCCATGACCAAGCATCTGTTCGATAATCGGTACGGCACCGGTCAATCCACCATAGACGGCATCATTCGCGCCACCAATCTGCTCATCGCCGGGCGGACGGTGGTGGTGGTCGGCTATGGCTGGTGCAGCCGCGGCATCGCCATGCGCGCCAAAGGGCTGGGCGCCAATGTCATCGTCACCGAAGTGGATCATCTGAAAGCGTTGGAAGCGGTGATGGACGGCTTCCGCGTCATGCCCATGCTGGCGGCGGCGGCGCAAGGCGACATTTTTGTCAGCGCCACCGGCGACATGCACGTGATGGATAAACATCACTTTGAGGTGATGAAAAATGGCGCGGTGATGGCGAATTCTGGCCATTTCGACATTGAGATCAACAAAGTGGCTTTGCGCGAACTGGCAGTTGGCGATCCGAAACGGGTACGGCCGTTCGTGGAACAGTACACCATGCAAGACGGCCGTAAACTGCACCTGTTGGGCGAAGGACGGCTGGTCAACCTGGCCGCCGCCGAAGGGCATCCGGCGGCCGTGATGGACATGAGCTTTGCCGGGCAGGCCATGGCCGCCAAATACCTGCTGGACAACAAAGGTAAACTAGAAAACAAAGTCCACACCGTCCCCGAAGAGATCGATCAGGAAATCGCCCGCATCAAGCTGGAAAGCATGGGCATCGAGATTGACACGCTGACAGAGGCGCAAGTCAAGTACCTCAACTCCTGGGAAGAAGGGACTTGATCTAACAAGGTGACGGGGTGACAAGGCGATCGTATTTTCACCCTGTCATCCTGTCACCATGTCACTCCCATCACCCCGTCATGACCGCCCCCCTCGACCACCACGCTGACAATCGAACTGGCGCAGTCCGCGCCGCCCGCATTTTCTCTAACGTCGTCAGCCCGCCGGTGATGTTTGCTATTTTGGGACTGGCGATTCCGCTGAAGACGCTGCCATTTTGGCCGGGATTTGCCTGGGCGGCCATGTATGGGCTGCTGGTTTCGCTGGCCCCGATTTTGGTTATTTTGTATTTGCTCAAAATTGGTTACATCAGCGAACTGCACATGAGCAATACCAGCGAACGTCATGTGCCTTATGGGACGGCCGTCGCTTTCGCCCTGCTCGCTTTTGGGATTGTGAATTGGTTTGATGGGCCGGAACTGCTGCGCTGTCTCCTCATCTTCAACATCATCGAACTGGCCGCCCTGGGACTCATCAACATCAAGTGGCTCATCAGCATCCACGCCACCGGCATCATGGCGACCTTCCTGATTGTGGGGCTGCTGTTTGGCTGGGGGTGGAGTCTGGCCGTACTGCCATTCGTCATCGCCGTCTGTTGGGTGCGACTCTATCTCAAGCGACATTCGCCGGCGCAAATCATCGCCGGGTTGGGACTGGGCGTCTTATCGGTATGGCTGATAACGCTTCTGGGATGCTTTGTCTAAATGGTGTTACGAAGAGATAGCGATGAGCGCATTTGAACAAGACCGGGTGTTGGCGCGGCTGCAACAACGGGTGATGGCGGAACCGGAGATTGCCGCCTGCTTCTTGAGCGGCTCTTACGGCAAACGACGAGAGGATGCGTTTTCCGACCTGGATGTGGCGCTGGTTTTTGGCACAGACTCGTCCCGCGATCTGGCCTGGGAAAACAGGAAATATTTTGCGCAATTAGTTTTGCCATATGTCCCAGCCCGGTCGTTTGATGCGGCGCAGGTACGGCCGTATTTCCACATCGCCCGCTACAGCAATGGCGCCAAAGTAGATTACCGCTTCGAGTCGAAAACGTCGTTAGCGGCCACCGCCTGGGATCGGGACATCCGCATCCTCAAAGACCGGGATGGCTGGCTGGCAGCATATCAGGCGGAAGCGGCTCAGGCGGTTTTGCCCCAGCCCCAAATCAGCGCCGCCGGATTAAAGGCAGTGGATGATCGATTTTGGGTGATGTTCATGGATGTGTTTCGGTTGCTGCGGCGGGGGGACTGGCAAAAACCGTTCACCATTTACCTGGAGCTGCTTCACTTTTCTCTGCCGCCGCTGCTACGCGCGCTGCCGCCCAAAGACCCGGCGTATGTCGGTTTGCTGGCTGCCAGTTACGGCCGTGATCCCCATGCCACCCGAAAACATCTGGCAGCTTTATTGGAGGCATATTTGGCGGCAAGGACGGCCGTTATCCAGCAGCATCAACTTGATTTTCCCGTTGATACTAACTTTGAAAAGGGGATTATTTCTATTGTCAACCGCAAAGTGTGAAGCAGATTACCTAATCACGCAAGGACATTCAGTTTTCTACAAGAACTAGATTTTTACCTTTGACTCCAGAAAATATGGGGATTGATCTTCCATTTGTCCGGTCAAATCCACCGTCACCACCGATTCCGCGCCCTCGCTTTTCCGCTCGACGGGATAAGGTAGACGACGCAGCGCTTCCCAGATGCCCAGATTGCCATTTTGGATGGCGGCCGTCAGTTGTTCCAACCCGGCGTCACGGGCGGCATCAGCCAGCAGCCGCAGCAAACGGGAACCAATTCCCTGCCGCTGACCATCATCCCGCACCGACACGGCCGCTTCCGCTACACCAGGTTCCACTATCACATACCGAGCCGCGCCCACCGGCGCATTCGCCCGATCCGATAAATCCGCAAACGCCAGAAAGCAAGTTTGCAGCTTGGGGTCTGCCCGCGCAATGGCGTCCGCTTCCCGCCAGATACGCTCCGGCGACGGATTTTCCAGCGGCGTATGAAATCGTTGGTAGCGGCTGTCCGGCCCCATGTGGGCGAAAATATCCACCAGATACGGGGTATCATCCGGTCGCAACAGCCGCACCCGCACTTGCAAGCCCCTCTTTGTTTCAAATTGGTATATATAGGGAAAGTCAATCATAATTTTCTCCGTGACGCATTGCGTCATAAAGAGAAGCATAACAAATTTAACCTACGAAATCAAGTCCACGTATTCTGGCGCCGCCCGCCGCCTGCCGCCATGCAACCTTTCCACTCGACCTGCGTAATAGCTACTGTCCTGCTCCGGCAGGTAAACTTTGGGTGTCAACCAATACAATTTGGAGATTGGCTCGGAGGCCGGAAACCTGCCCCAATCCCCCCCTTTGTGAGGAAGTAAAAATGAGTCCAAAAAAGAAAGATAAATATGCTGAACTAAAAACCTCTCTGGCAGCTTTGCCCCATATCAGCCCGGCTCAGATTGATAACTGGGTCTCGTTGCAACGAACGATTGATCGCACCCGCGATTACCTGATTCGAGCCGTCCCTCAAGCCCAGTTAAATGTAGAAGAAGCGCAAAAAATCCTGGCGCAGCGTACTTACACGCTGGTCTTCTTTGGCGGAACGGGCGTGGGTAAAAGCACGCTCATCAATGCGCTGTTGGGTCGCAATTTGCTGCCTACTGGGGCGGTCACGGCCGTCACCGGCACCATCGTCTACATCGAACAAGCGGCCGAAGGGGAAGCTGAATCGCTGACCCTCAACTACTGGAGCAAAGATGAATTTGCCGAGCGGGTGCGCCGTCTCTGCCAACTGGCTGAAATGGATGGTTTCGACATCACCAATACTGGCGAGCGGGAACAAGCCCAGGCCGACATCCAAACCATCATCGAAGAGAGCCAGGATGCCGCTAAAACGGAACGGGATGAATACCTGGAGATTTTGCTCGACTGCATCGCCTCTTATGAAAACAACAAAGCCCTGTTCAAAGCGGGCGCGCCGCCGCCCCAAAGCCTGGCGCTGGATGATGAAAACGCGCTCAAGCACCTGCGCGAAGACGGCTTCAAAGGCAGCGACCAGCGACAAATCCGGCTGATCAAATCGGCTACCTTCAGAATTAAGCCCCGCGCCGGCCAACCCAATTTACTCATGAATGGTTATCTACGCATCGTGGATGTGCCCGGTCTTGGCGCGGGTATGAAGCTGCACGAAGTCATCACGCTGGAAGAAATGAAGCGGGAAGACGCCATGATTGTCCTGGTCTCTGACGCCGGCCGGCAGCGGGTAGATGAGTTGAAATCGTTAGCGGCCGTCAACTGGATTAAGGAAAACCGCCTCTTTGGGTTAAGCGGCGCCGACTTGGACGCCGCCGCCGCCAAAATCTTCCTGGCTGTCAACGGCGGCAATATCCGCCAGGCTTTTGACCGGCTCAACTCCGGCCTGCCGGAAGCTGAACTTGAGGTCAAAGAAGTGACCCGTTACATCGCCCCCAACTATTGGGAGCGGTATCGGAATCGAGGACACAACCGGCCATATTTCCTGGTGATGGCGCCGCCGGCATTGTACGTACAAGACCCGGACAATGCTCCCGGCGAATTCGCCAGCGAAACAGAACGCATTCTCAAGGTGTTCAAAGACCAAATGGGCCAGGTGGACGCTGACCCGCTGCATCCCGATACCAAAGAAGCCCTGCTAAAATTGAGCGAAGTGCCGACTTTGCGCGAAAGCCTCATCGAATTCATCAAGACGGAACGGGTGCGCAGCCAGTTGCAAGAGGCGTCTACCCGCATCCGCAACGCGCTGCAAAATTTGCGCTTTTATTACGAAAAGCAGTTGGCGGCGCGCAATGTCCACCCGCCCTTCGCCAACAGTTGGGAACAGTTGCAAGAGCGACGGTATGAGAATTTGCTGGCGCGGCAGCGGAAAGAATTGCCCCGCGCTTTCCATAACGCCCTATTGGAACTGAGCGCCCGCACCAACAGCGACGGCCGTTTCCGCCGCCTGCTGCGCCCCACGCTGGATGGCGTGAAAGGCATGGTGCAAAATGCTATCCAACGAGAAGTAGAAACATTGTTGGATAACTACGGCACCGAATACTGGGATGACCGGGATGTGACGTATGACAACCTGGTTTGGGGAACCAGCGGCATTGAAATTCCCATCAAACGGATTTTGTTCCAGGTGGAATTGATCATGCAAGAAGCTGTTTCCAACTTTATGCCGGAAGTGGCTGAGGTAATGGCTTCGGAATTGGAGCGCACCTTACAAGCGCATGAGATTTTCACCCGTTTGGAACGGGCGGCATATGGGCAAGAATACAGTTACACGATGCCGGGCACGGCCGCTTTGCCTCTGGCCGACGCTTATCAAATGTTAGTGAACCAGGTGGGTAAGAATTTCCGCCATGTGTGCCGTCAAGCGACGATGTATGAATTGATGAAGTCGGATAGGTCGGTTCACTCCCGGTTAGAAGCGGGGGAACAAGAGCTGGCTTTGTCCACGAATGAGCGATTGCTGGATGTGGCTTTGCGCGGTGTGGAAGCTGTGCGGCAAGAAATAGCCGCCCACGCACCCGCCGCGAACGCGAACAATCAGGCAGTGGAAACGGCCGTTGCTGATACAGAAGAGATCGAAATCAACATCCTGGATACCCCGGCTCAATCCGTCCCGGACATTGACATCAGTTTCCTGGGCGAAGAAGCAGCGCCGGTTGACCTGGAACCCAATTACGCCGACCGGCTTGATGACGTTTCCGTTAAAGTCAATCGCGTGTTTGGCAACATCATTGACGACTTGTTCAGCGATGATGATCTACTACCCCGCCTGCGCCGGCTGTTCTGGCTGGAAGCAACCAAAGCGGAAAAGAATTTCAATCATCTGTTGATTAAACCGATGTTGAAGCAGCACGACCGGAATTTACATCTGCCAGAACTGCGGGCGGCGATGGAACCTGACCTGGAATCGGTTTCCGGCCTGGAAGAGCTGATGCGCATCTGGGAAGGGCTGCATAACCTGGAAACTGAGTTGGCTGTCTAGCAAGATTGATTCAAACTTAGAAAAGGATTGATAAACGATGGAAGACGGCGGCTTCTTCACCAGCATATTTGCAATAATCACCATGATTTGCGTGGGCTTACCGGTACTGGCGCTGTTCATCTGGAGCGTCATCTGGGCATATCGGGATGCGGAACGGCGGGGCAAACCGGGCTGTTTAGTGGCCTTGCTCGTTTTCTGGCTTACCTGGCCGCTGGGCTTGATCTTGTGGCTGCTGATTCGGCCCCAGGACAAGTATCTATGATGAGTTTCACCTGTCCCGACTGCCAGCGCCCAGACTCGCTCCACATCACGCACAAGCTAGAACTGCCGCCCGACGGCCGTTCCGATGAAATCAGCTTACAAATTGTGGCGTGTGACGACTGCGAGTTTCGGGGAATGGCGGTTTACGAAGAATCCCGGCGCGGCGCTTCAGATTCCTGGCATCATGACGGCCGTATGGTGGCTGCCGCCGATGTAGAACGGCTGACCAACGACATCAGCCAATGCCCCCAGCCGGGCAGCAGCCGGTGTGATTGTGAGGTTCATGAAACTTACGGAAAAACCAATGAGTACGGCCGTTGGGTTTTTCGGTATGGTTCATTTTGAGCAAAACCATCTTTACAAATTTTGGACTGTAGCCGTGGTTTCTTACCGCGTTTACACCTGCGCGGTAGGGATGCCGCGGCTACAAATTGTAAAGGACGCTGCTAGTTTTTTGAACCATGCCGGTTTTTCCATTTCCAGTCAAAGCATCTTTTAACATGATCTGGCACAGAGTAAACCCATAAACAAAAACGGCGTACAAGAAAAATCCTATACGCCGTCCATCTCATCGAAAATGAATTCAGGAGAAGATTATGCTTAAACCCGCCGCCGCAGGAAAACGGCCGTGACCACCGCCAACAGCGTCAACGGCAACACCAGCAGCCAACCCTGGCTGGCAACGCTAGCTGAAGCGGATGTAAGCGATATATTCGTTGGCCCGCAACCAGCATTTCCAATTGATGTGATTTGCGTAGTTCCATTCACCGTCGTGCTGACGTCAATGTTCGAATATGTCGCTGCGTCTCCTGGAATTTGATGCAATGCTGTTACAGGCGTGCCTGTACTGCCGGATACCGTACCGCCGGTCACACTGCCTATCGATGTTGCGAGTGAATCCGCCGTGATAACTGTGTCTATTGAATAGGCAACAGCATCTTCATTATCATATTGCACGACGAGTTCTACAAACCAGGGACCATTAGGCGGATTACTGTCATAGCATTTACTATAAATATGTACCGAAACATTTTCCCCGGAAAGCGCGTCATAATAAACCGATGTTCGATAAATGGTTGGAACTGGGAAACCTGATTGCGGGGATGTTCGTGCAAGAACAGGCACAGGAAACACTAAACCAATCAATAACAAAACTATGGAAACAAAAAAAACAGCTTTTCGCATTTTTTCTCCTGCAATTTTTATACCGAAAATGATCAGGTGATATTTAGCAGCCTGATGCAGTACCTTAGCACTAAATTATATGGGACACCTTACGAATTAAATTAAGGCATCCTTGTAACATTAAGGGTTTCGTTCATGATGAGGATTGTTTGATGGAAAAATTACCCGATCCCCAACCTGTCAACAGATTTACCGACAACCAATTACCATCTTTTGCCGGTCATCTTTACAACTGGCTAATGACGACATTGGACCCAGCGACGGATGAGGATTTTCAATTATCACGCGCCAAAGCGATGTTACGGGCGGCGTCTGTGGTGGACAGGCCGCTGTTGATCGATTTTGAACGGCTGATGGGAGACAACACGGCCGTGCGCGTCGCAATAGCCGATCTGCTGGAAACCACCGGACTGGGACAGGAAACGGCCGTCAGCCAATGGCCCGGTATGCCCGCTACCGAAGTGGAAGATGGGCCGCCCTGGTTGGCCTTAATCGTAGCCGCCTTCGCCTGGAAAAACGGCTATCCTTTGGCGCAGCTCGATCCGGCGGCTCCCCCCGCCCCCTACAGCCCGGCCGGTCAAGTTTTGCAGCGCGCCGGTCATTTCATCCGGCGGCAGGTGCAGCGTACGGCAACTGAACGGGGACAGTTGGCCCGGCATTTAGCCTACCGGCCTGACACGGCCGCCCCCCGCTTAGACGAAATGTCAACAGACGAACCCAACCCGCCCACACCGCCTCATTTCCGCGCGCCGATTCCGGTACGCTATCCAGAAGTCGCCCGCGAAACATTGCGCGTCACTCCTGATGAGCCAACCGGCCCGGTGACGGCCGTACCCCGCGCCGACCCCATCACCATCACCTCAGACGATTTGTCGCCGCCGCCGCCAACCCCGACCCGGATGCCGCCGATTCGGATAGAGCGAAATCAGGCAACCCCAACCCGCCCCGCCCGCCCGCGCGTGACCCAGCCAGGGACAGCCACCAGCTTTGGCCACGCCGCGCGCCGCAAATTCAGCCGCAGCCAAGAGCGCCTGGTCACCACCAAACTGCGCGTCGTCGCCCAGGAATATCCGGACGGGCCGGGGCTGGCCGGATTGCAAGTGAAAGTCCGCTGCAAAGGGATTCACAGTTTTGTGGCGGGCACGACCAATCAGGACGGCCGTTTCCTCTGCCAACTGCCAGTTCGAATCCGTTCTGGCCTGACCTATGACGTAGAAATCATCTGGCCGCGTGATTTTGGCGGCGATTCTGAAACAAAATCCATCACCTTGAACGCGGACCGGACGGAATTCACCCTGCCCTTTTACCGGCGGCTCAACCCATAAAAAGGATTTTTCATGAGCGAAACCATCGTCATCACCGATCCCGACAGCGACCGCTACCACACCTTTGGCTACATCAGTTGGTGGCAGCAGGAAGTGGTGCGCGACGCCACCGTACTGGTCGTCGGCGCCGGCGCGCTGGGCAACGAAGTTCTGAAAAATTTGGCGTTGATGGGGATCGGCCGTCTCATCATCGCCGATTTCGACACCATCGAAGACAGCAACCTCAGCCGCTCCGTCCTTTTCCGCGCCTCTGACCGGGGGCGGCGCAAAGTGAACGCCGCCGCCGAGCGCGTCAAAGAACTCAATCCCGACGTGCAAGTCATGACCTGGCACGGCGACATCAATTTCGAGATGGGACTGGGCGTGTTCCGCCACGTGGACGCCATCATCGGCTGTCTGGACAACCGGGAAGCGCGGCTCTCGATTAACCGCTTTAGCTGGGCAATAGGCAAGCCCTGGGTAGATGGCGCCATCCAGGAATTGATGGGCATCGTGCGCGTCTTCTGGCCCGGCCGGGGAGCGTGCTATGAATGCACCCTCACCGATCTGGATTACCAGATCATCGGCCTGCGTTACTCCTGCCCGTTGCTGGCGCGGCAAAACATCTTGCAAGGCAAAGTGCCCACCACCCCCACCAGCGCCGCTATCGTGGCCGGTTTTCAGACGCAAGAAGCGTTGAAACTCATTCACGGCATGGAAGTGCAGCCGGGTAAAGCCATCATGATCAATGGGCTGACGAATGACATTTACACCACCGAATATCCGGTGAAGGAGATGTGCATGAGCCATTCCCGACTGGAACCGATTGTAGAACTGCCGGATGCAGCCGGCGCCACCATCACGTTAGCTGATATGCTGGCGATGGCGCGGGAGACGTTGGGAGAAGAAGCGGTGTTGGAGTTTGATGGGGAATTGGTGGTGGCTATGCACTGCTCGAACTGTGGTGAACGCGCGGCCGTCTTCCAACGCATGGCCCGTCTATACGAAAGCGCCGCCGACTGCCCCGCCTGCGGCACAAAACGAGACATGGACATGACCCATCGCATCAACGGAGACGAAGATTTTCTAGAACGCACCCTGGCCGAAGTGGATTTCCCGCCGCTGGGCATCCTTCGCGCGCGAAACGGAGACAAACGAATTTATTATGAATTGACCGGAGACAAACAATCCTTCTTAAATTATGTATAATTTGCAGGTGATGCAGGTGCAACGCACTTTAAAAATGCGTCGCACCTCTGGTCGCAACTCGACTACACAATTCACGTATAATCTCTAGTATTGCTTAACCCAACGGAGGCATAAAAAAATGGCAAGCACGAAAGTTATCATTTACGATCCCACCGGTTCCAAAAAGACCCCGGTTGAACTTCCCGACGACGTACCCATGCGCCGCTTAATCCCGGCCCTCGTCAGCAAAATGGGACTGCCCACCAGCCAGGGAGCCAACCCCATCACCTACCGGCTGGATCATCGCTCATCAGGCAAGCGGCTCTCGGATGAAGATTCATTGGCCGATGCCGGTGTGGCCCAAGATGATATTCTGAGCCTGTTTCCTGAAGTTACGGCCGGCTGAAGAAAGGGTGAAGCCCCAGAGGTGCGACGCACTTTGTTAGTGCGTCGCACCTAATCGAAAGGAATTGCAATGGCATTTGACATTCGGGAAACGCGGCTGCTTAACGATTATAAAAACGTGCGTGACCTGGTAAACCGGAGTGAGTTGATCCACATTATGAATACAGATGGGGATCCGCCGGAGAAATATCTCATCCGGTTCACCTGCAAAGGTGTGGAGCGAGTGACGCCGGCCGGTAAACCGATTTTGCGAGAAACGCACGAAGTACGCATCTACCTTCATGCCGAATACCCGTTGAAACAACCACAGTTGAAGTGGTTGACGCCCATTTTCCACCCGAATATTCATGTAACCGGCGCGGTGTGCATCGGCGCCTGGTGGCCGGCGAAAACGTTGGACGAATTGTTATTGACGCTGGCCGAAATGGTTCAGTTTAAGAATTTCGATCCAAAAGACCCGATGAATTCAAAGGCAGCGGCCTGGGCCTTGCGAAATAAACGACTTTTCCCTATAGACAATCGCGGCTTGAAGGGGCAATCGCTGGCCGACTTGATTGTTCTGGGCGAGGAGGAAGCGGATGACCTCGGCATCAACATCATCCTCTGAGTCGCCGGACGTGACGGTTTCACCGCCATTTTCGGAATTGGATCGGCTGGGACAACGGCCGTCTCCCCCACCAGAATCATGTTGGCTGCATGGCGACCCGCCCGGCCCAGGACACGTTCACATCTTGACCGAAGCGGCGGCGCTGGCCGAAATTGTGGCGCACGGCGAAAGCAATCTCCACGCCGAATTGGGCGGCGCGCTGCTGGGCACCGCCTTTCGTGATGGAGAAACCCTGTTCGTAGAAATCGCGGCGGCGCTGGCCGCCCGTTCCGACAATCATGGCCCGATCCATTTCACCTTTACGGCCGATGTGTGGGCGCAGTTGAACCGGGACCGGGTAGAGCGTTATCCTGAACTCGAAATCGTAGGCTGGTTCCACACCCATCCCAATCTGGGCGTATTTTATTCCGGCGATGATGTGGTGGTGCATACGGCCGCATTCACCCTGCCCTGGCATGTGGGGTTGGTGATAGACCCGATGCGGAATGAGGCTGGTTTTTTCGGCTGGATTGATGGCAAACTAGCGCCCATCCCCGGCTTTTATGAGAAACGCGGGAATAACGACGAATCAACTGTAGCGTGGCGGATGGCGCGGACGACGGTTTGGCATGCGGGACAAAGCTACACGCCGGATGACTCATATCAGGAACCCGGCTTTTTTACCTCTGCGGCAACGGCCGTCTCCCGGCAAGCATTCATCGGTACGGCGGCCGGCGTTCTGGGCCTGCTCCTGGGCTTTTTTTTGCTCGTCGGCTGGGCGATCCCCCAAAATCAACAGATTGACCGGCTGGAGCAGGTGGCGTTGTCGCTGGCGGATGAGACAGGCCGGAACGCGGCCGTCTGCCCTAACCCTGAGTTGCGCATTTTGACCCCGGCCAATGGGCAAACCATCCGGCTTGGGGCAGAAGTGGCGATCATCGGCACGGCCGTCCAACCTGACGCCGTCCGTTACCGGATTGAAACACGGCCCGTGGGCGGCGAAACCTGGGCGCTGGTCAATGCCCAACGACAAGATAAATCTTTAGGCACTCTGGCAAAATGGGACACCACCGGCTTGCCCACCAGTGAGTACGAACTGCGGCTGACGGCCGTAGACCGGAACAACATCATCCTAAACCACGCCGCCATCTGCCAGATCGCCTTGACTCTGACCCCGTAAACTTATCATGGAATCCGAACAAGAATTAACTTACACGGCCGTCATCACCATCACCCTACCCAACTCGCAGACGGCCGCCGCCCATGTGACGCTGACGCCGCCGGCCACCATCGCCACGGACGGCCGTGTCAAACAACTGCGAGACTGCACGCTAGCCGATTTGCGCGACTTTGCCGACCAGATGGAAGCGGCCGTGTGGGAAACGGTGCAGGCCATCAAACTGGTAGAACTGGCAGAACAGGATGAATCCCAGGTTGAAGTCAACGTCCTGGATGAAGAAGGAAAGCCCTTCCTGCCGTTGCCAAACTGGCCCAAACAGAAGGTCATTTTGCCGCCAACGCCAGAGGAGCAAGAGCTAGAGAAAGAAGAACATTCTCAATCCAAAATCAAAAATCAGAAATCCGAAATCGTCGGAATCAGCGTCTTGGAATCGGAGCCGGTGATTGAGGAGCGGGAGGCGGGCGATGACCCGGCCGCCTTCCCCACCCCGGCGGTGGCTCCCAGTCAGGCGCGGGTGCGCATTGCCGGCGAACGGCGGCCCACTGGCGACCCAACCTGGGCGGCGGTGGACATTTTGATTGACGAACCAGCGTTCCGGGCGGCGCAAGCCCATGCGCTGGGCAGTCTGAATCGTGAGGTGGCCGGGATTTTGGTGGGGCCGCCGCCGGAAAAACAGCCGGACGGCCGTTACGTCGTTCACATCATTGACACCATCATCGCCAAACACACGGTGATGCACGGCGCCAGCGTGACCTACACCCCGGAAAGCTGGCGGTACATCCATGACCGGCTGGCGGAAAAATACCCGGATGAAACGGCCGTCATCGTCGGCTGGTATCATACCCATCCCGGCTTTGGCATTTTTTTGTCGGGGATGGACCTATTTATCCACCAAAACTTTTTTACGCAGAAATGGCACACGGCGCTAGTGTTGGACCCTATCGCCTATAGAAGCGGCTTTTTCTGTTGGAACCGGATGCAGACAAAGGTACGGCCGTATGAGCTTCCCTGGCCAAACTGGGCAGAAAATTCGTGGTAAAATCAATGAGAGCGACCATTTATTGATTTTTGAGCTATGGACGAGCAAGAATACCCGTTAATTCATATTTCGCTGGACGATGTCACTGAAGCCAATCGGCTCAGTTTGCATTGTCCCATCTGCGCCAACCCGGTGGAAAACGGGGTGGTGGACAGCGCGTTAACGCCTGTTATCTGCACCGGCTGCCACACGCTTTACCACAAAGCATGTTGGCAGCAGAGCGGCGGCAAATGCGCTATCCTGGGCTGCGACCAAAAGAAATATGTGGTATACGGCCAGGAAAATCTACCCGTCCTCAAAATTAAGTACACGGACTTACCCCGCCCGTCGCTAAACGGCCGCCCCCACCGCACCCGAACTAAGCAGCTCAAAGAACAACAGCGACGCCAAGTGGAACAACTGCGACGGCCGTCCCTGCTGCAACGGCTGTGGCAATGGCTTTTGGATCAAATTAAAATTGGGTAACGAGGAGCAAGAATGCAGGTTTGCAAGGATGCAGGTATGCAAATTACATTTCACCCGTTCATCTTGTCACCCCATCGCCTTGTCATCCCATGATCCGCCCCATCATCATCCACAAGCAGTCCCCCTTTCTTGGCGAAGAGTGCGCCCTGTGCAAGTCGCCCTTGTCCCCCGGCGAAGAAATCGTCATTTGCCCGCAAGATGGCAGCCGCCACCATACCCAATGCTGGCAGGCTAACCATAACCGCTGCTCCGCCTATGGCTGCACCGGGCAGGGCGAACTGATCACCAACGCGCCAGCGATGACGGCCGGGGCCGCCGCCGATGCCCTCCCCGACGCAGAAACGGAGACGGCCGTCCGCCAGCCCATCCCCCGCTTCCTCACTCTCTCCCAGGGATGTCTCATCATCGCCATCGCCATCGCCATTGTGTTGGTCGCCGCTGGCTGTTTTGGCCTGTGGGCGATTGCCGACTACATCATGATTGATGTGTTGGGCTGGCAATATCGCGCTCCTCTTGCCAACGGCCTCATCCCCCTCTTTCTGAGTTTTTGATAACCGTCCGACCTGCGAAGTTTTGAAAACCTCGCAGGTCTACCCCATTTGCGGTAAACTTTTTCTCCATTGTTTGTTCAATTTATGGAGTATGTATGCCATCCAAATATCAATCCCTACTGACCAAAGTTTATGAAATTCATGACCTGGGCAAAGCCCTGGCCGTGCTGTATTGGGATAAACAAGTCAACATGCCGCCCAAAGGCAACGCCGCCCGCACCCAGCAAATCACCACCCTCAGCCGCCTGCTTCACCAGATGTCCACCTCAGACGAAATGGGGGAGATGATTGAAGCCGCCGCGGTTGAATTAAACGGAGCCGATTACGCTGGCGACGAAGCCAGCCTCATCCGCCATTTGCGCCGCAGTTACGCCAACGCGCGCAAGCTGCCGCCGCAATTTGTGGCCCGCATGAGCCAACTGGCCGGGGAAGCCCATCCGGTCTGGGTGAAAGCGCGAGAAGACAATGATTTTGCCAGCTTCCAGCCCTACTTGGAACAAGTGATTGAAATGTGCCAGGAGATGGCCGAGTTGTACGGCTATGAAGACGAGAAGTACGACGCCCTGCTGGACAAGTATGAAACGGATATGAAAACGGCCGAAGTGCGGGCCACGTTTGATGCGGTGAAAGCGGCGTTGGTGCCACTGCGGCAGGCGATTGATGAACGGGGCACGGCCGTTGATGACAGTATCGTCCACCAGCCCTTCCCCATCGAAAAACAAAAGGAATTCGCTCGTTATATCGCCGACGCCATCGGCTACGATTTCAGCCGGGGGCATTTGGGCACGGTCGTCCACCCCTTCGCCGCCAGCTTCAGCCGGGACGATGCCCGCATCACCACTCGCTGGTATCCTGATTTTCTCAACCCGTCGCTGTTCGGCGCTCTGCACGAATCGGGGCACGCCATGTACGAGCAAGGCACGCATCCCGATCTGGCGCGGACGCCGTTGGCGCGGGGCACGTCGCTGGGCATTCACGAGTCTCAATCGCGCATGATGGAGAATGTGGTGGGGCGCAGCCGCGGCTTCTGGCAAGCTCATTTCCCCAAATTGCAGGAATGCTTCCCGGAACAGTTGGGGCAGCATACCGCCGAGGCGTTTTTCCGCGCCATCAACAAAGTGCAACCCTCGTTTATTCGGGTGGAAGCGGATGAGTTGACCTACAATTTCCACATCATCCTCCGCTTTGAGTTGGAACAGGCGATGTTGAACGGGGATTTGGCCGCCAAAGATTTGCCAACGGCGTGGAATGACAAGATGAATGAGTTTCTGGGCGTCGTGCCGTCAAATGATTCTGAGGGGTGTTTGCAGGATGTGCATTGGACGCGGCCCGGTTTTGGTTATTTCCCCACCTATGCGTTGGGAAATTTGTATGCGGCGCAGTTGTGGGAAACGGCCGTCGTCCAACACCCGGAGATTGAGGAGGAGTTAAACCAGGGCAAAACCAATACGCTCCTGGCCTGGCTGCGAGAGAATGTGCATCAGCACGGCCGTAAATTCACCCCCCGCGAATTGATCCAACAAGTGACCGGCAAACCGCTCAGCCATGAGCCGTTCATGCGCTATGCTACGGCCAAGTTCACCGACATTTATGGGCTGTAAAGGGGAGACCTGCGAGGTTTTTACGCATCATGCCTGATGGAAACCGCGTAGGTCTTTTCCTAACGAAGACGGTCGTCCTGGTGAGGGGACGGCCGTTTTTTTACTCTTCCCCTTCCGTCTCCTCATGCACCGGAAACTCAATCCGCGCCCGCGCCACCGCCCGTTTTTCCACGTCCAGCACCCGGAAATGAACATCATAACGTGACACTTCATCCCCTTTCACCGGCAGGCGGCCCAACCAGGTGACGATGAGACCGCCCACCGTTTCCACGTCCGGCAATTGCTCTACATCACCCAAAAACACCTTTTCCACTAAATCATCCGCCAGATAATTGCCGGCCACTTCCACCACGCCCGGCTCAATCTCCACGAACGGCTCTTTTTCCAGGTCAAACTCATCACGGACTTCGCCCACGATTTCCTCGACCAAATCTTCCAGGGTGACGATGCCGGCCATACCGCCAAACTCATCCACCACAATCGCCATATGCAGCCGCTTCTGCTTGAAATGGGCCAACAATTTGGCGACCTCATAATCTTCAGGCACGATGGGCGCTTCGCGCAAAATCAGCCGCAAATCAAACGGCGTGCGCTCTCCCGTTTTGATGGTTTGCCGTATCAAATCTTTGAGATGCAAAATGCCGGCGATGTGATCCATGTCCTGCGCATATACCGGAAAACGACTGTGGCGGCTTTCTGTCACCACTTTCAGCATTTCCTCCAAGGGCATGTCGTAGGGGATGGCTTGCACCTTTGTGCGCGGCGTCATCACCTGACCCACGGTGCGGTCGCTGAAGTCGAAAATGTTGCGGATCATCTCCTCTTCTTCTTCTTTAAGCAGTCCCACCTCGGCGCTTTCGGTCACGATCAGTTCCAACTCTTCGGGAGATAACACACGGGCGTGACCTTCGGGAACCGGTACCTGAAGAATCCGTAGCAGCGCCGCGCCAACGGCGTTGAGGGTGCGCACCGGAATGATGAGAACAGCCTGGGCCAACTGCATGGGACGAAACAGCCACATCACCATCTTCTTGGCATCGGTGAGGGCGATGGATTTGGGAACCATTTCGCCCAACACCACATGCAAGTAAGTGAGCAAACCCAACGCCAGGAAGGAGCCGACACTGTTCACCAGCGCCGCCGTCGGCTCCTGACCGATGAGCCGCGCCAGATAGGGTTCGATGAAATGGGCGATTTCCTGCTCGCCGTACATAGCCAATCCCAGAGAAGCGATGGTGATGCCCAATTGGGCGGTGGCGATGTATTGGTCTTGCCGGGTGCGTGATTCGAGGATGCCCAAAATGTGGCGGGCACGGCCGTTGCCTTCTTCAGCCGCCTGCTCCATTTGCGAGGCGCGCACGCCGATGATGGAAAATTCGGCCGCCACAAACAAGCCATTCAACAGCACCAAGACAATGATGATCAGGATAGGCACAATCAAGCTGCTGAGCGCAGGCAGCGGTTCCGGCGCAGCCGCAGACAGCAACACCAGCAAACTGGCGCCGGGGATTCCGAGGGAGAGAAGAAGCAGTTTACTCATGTTCGGCCACCTCCCACTCGGAAAAATTATCGCCCAATTCAGAATCGGAGGGGGGCAGTTGCAGGGAGACTTCGGATACGCCCAGGTCGGCCATGGCCTCTATGCGAATGAGGGTTTTGCCGATAGCGACTTCTTCGGCATTGACGGGCGGCCGGCCCAGGGCGCTAAAAATCAAGCCGCTCAAGGTATCGGCCGAATCGGTGGGCAGGTTCAGGTTCAGGTATTCGTTGACATCGGCGATGAGCAAATCGCCGCGTAAGTAGACACGGCCGTCTTTGTCGCGGGCGATCAACGCCATCTCGTCGTCAAATTCATCTTGCAGCTCGCCAAAAATCTCCTCAATCAAATCCTCAAAGGTGATGATGCCGGCGGTGCCGCCGTACTCATCAAACACCACCGCCAGGTATTTGCGCCGGGTGTTCAACTTCTGCCACACTTCGACCACCGGCAGCATTTCCGGCACATATACAACTTCGCGCAATATCGTTTGAATATCATCCCGACCCTGCACGAATAGCCTGAACAAATCCTTGATGTGAACAAAGCCGATTATCTCGTCAATGGAGTTCTGGTAGATGGGAATCCGTGAGTAGCCATCCTGAATGGCGTTGGCGATGATCTCCTCGATATCAGTGTCAATTGCGGCCGTGCGCAGTTTGGTGCGATGCACCATCACCTGCCGCGCCGTCAAATCGCGCAGACGAAAAGCGTTGCGTAACATTTGCCGCTCATTCTCTTCCAACAAACCGCTTTCGTGGCTTTCGGTCACCAGAATCTCAATTTCTTCCGGCGTGTGTACCTGGCCGTGCGTATCGGCCTCCCGCCCCAACATGCGCAAGACTAAACGGCCGCTGCCATTAAACAAGAAGATGAGCGGCCGTAGCAGCGCCAATGACCACTTCATCGGAATCACCGCCGCCAGGGCTACCTTTTCCGGGTATTGAATGGCAACCGATTTAGGAAACAGTTCGCCTAACACCACCTGCAAAATGGTGATGCCGGCCAACACCAGGATAGCGGCAATGGATTCAGACGCGGCTCCGGAGACGGCCATCGTCTCCAAATTCAAACGCACCAACAGCGGCTCCAACCACAGCATCAGACTGGCAACCGGCTCGGCGATAGTTACCGCCAGCACATTTTGGCCGTAAGCCCCCAACACCAGCGAAGAAATGGTGATGCCAATCTGGCAAGCGGCCACATAATGATCCAGCGCGTTAGAATCTTCCACAATGGGCAACAGCAGCTTCGCCATACGATTGTTCTGCCCCGCCATCTGGTTGATTCGGGTGCGCCGCGAGGCCACGGTGGAAAATTCTGCCGCCACATACAAACTGTTAATGAAAATAAGAATGGCGACGGTCACAATAATCACGATCACGTTTAACTTTTACCCCTTAACTGTGCCAGAGAAGACTTGCGAGGTTTCTACCTCTAGCGCAAAGATGACTCCAGCATCAAAGAACCTCGCAGGTCTAAAACGAGTGAGAGCCAGACGCGGCCAAAGGCTCGCATCAGGCAAGGAACCATACATGTCGTTTATAAATTGGGGGAAGCCAGCCGTTCGCGGGAGAGGATCAGGATCAGGCGGTTCCGGGCTAAGCTCGGACAAAGCGATTTATCTCCTGATCAGCCAAACAAAACCATCTGGTGTTTGCGCGTTGGTTGTACCTGTCGTCTGTCATTAACTGTTACAAAAATAATTGGGCAATGTGCCGATAAAACAAGTTACCCCCTTTGAGGGGTTAGGTAAATTATAAAACAGGGCGGGCGAATGGGCAAACGCGAATGCGAATGAATTCGCGGCAACCATTGCGAAACCGGCCTGCGCCGGTTAGTAGCCAGTCGGCACAGGCTGACTTGGCAATGGTTGCCCCAGTTTACTGCCGCTCGTTCAACTACATATCCCGCACAATCACATCCATCAACGCTCTTAGCTGCATTTCCGTCAAATTGGGCCGGAATTCATCCAGCAAATCCGGGTTCTGTCTGGCTTTGGGCAGGTAATCGGCAATGGCCTGCTTGGTATGCGTCTCCAACCGGAACGCGCGCAGCAGGTCAATCACCGTCTCCTCGGTGCGGTCGCGCCGGGAAAGTAAGCTGTCGCCGCCCGTGGCCAGCGCGATGTGCAGCACGGCCGTCTTCGCCATCTTGATCCCATCCAAAGCCAACGCTTCCTTTCCGGCGTCGTACTCAACCGTCACCTCGCTGACCGCGCCAGCCACCACCACGTCAATCACATCCGGCTCAATGATGCCATGTACCAGCAGATGCAGCGTGCGTTCAACCGGCACAAGCGCCGGGTCGCCGTCCGGCGGCTGCACCGTGATCTCCAGCCGGTTCCCCTGCCACTTTTGGCTGATTTCGGTCAGGGCAAATGCGCCGTTTTGATACGCCGTCGTTTCGCCGTCATCTTCGTACAAAGTGAAACGGCCGTCCGCTCCGGCAAACAGATGCAAATGCAGTTCCGGCGGATTCGCCAGCCCGCCCCAGCCCACTTTCGGTCCCAGCGGCACGATGGCGCCCGCTTTGGCAAAAACGGGAATGTCGGACAAACGGCCGTACACCACCACCTTCTGCCCCCCATGAAAATGCTCGCCGCTGAAAAAGTGCGTCCAATTCCCCTCAGGCAGCCACACTTCCTGGCGGGACAGCCTCGTTTCCGCATGGGCCGGGGTGACAAAAGGAGCCGCAATCAGTTCTGTGCCAAATGCGTATTGCTGCGGCGATTGGTACGCCTCTTCCGCATCAGGATAATCGTGATACATGGGGAGCGCCAACGCCCGGTGTTCGGTATGGTTCAGCCACGCCATGGCGTAAAGGTACGGGATCAGGGCATGGCGCAGCTGCATGGCATCCCGCGTCACCCGGAACACCTCGGCGTCATATCCCCACGGCCGCCGCTCGTGGAAAACGTTTTTGGCGCTGTGCAAACGAAAAATCGGGCTAAAGACGCCAAACTGCACCCAGCGCGTGTACAACTCCCGCTCTTCCACGCCAAACATATGGCCGCCGACGTCGTGGCTCCACCAACCGTAACCGACGTTGGCGGCCGTGGCCGTAAAATAGGGTTGGAAAGCCAGCGAATTCCAGTTTACAAAAGTATCGCCGGAAAAGCCTATCGGATACCGATGATTGCCCAATCCTCCCCACCGGGAAAAGATGAACGGCCTCTTTCCCTCACGCCCCATATCGTAAAAATGTAAATGATTCAGCCACCACAGCGGATCAAGCCCCGGCAGGCCGCTGGTACGCTCCTGCTGCCAATCCATCCACCAAAAATCCACCCCGCGCGCTTCTTCCGGGTGGTGCAAAATCTCAAAGTAGGCGTTGACAAAATCAGGATCGGCGATGTCAAAACGGACCGGCTCTTTCGTCGCCGGATCAACCCCCAACCGCGCCGCCATTTGCGGATAGGCGGCTTCAAAGGGCAAAACGCCGTCCGCCGGATGCAGGTTGAGGGCGGTTTTCAACCCTTGCCGGTGCAGCCATTGGATGAAGCCGTCCGGGTCGGGAAACAACGCCCGGTTCCAGGTGTAGCCCGTCCAGCCAGGATAAGCCCCCTTCACTTCACCTTGATAATCGCCCACGTCGGTCACGTGCCAATCCATGTCTACGATGCAGACGGACAGCGGCGTTTCGCGAGCGCGGAACTCGGCCATCAACGCCTGTAACTCATCCTGGGTATATTCCCAGTAGCGGCTCCACCAGTTGCCCAACGCCCAGCGCGGGATGAGGGGGACGGCGCCGGCGATTTTGGCGTAATCGGCCAGGCAGTCGTGGTAATCACGGCCGTATCCGAAAAAGTACCAATCCACCCCCTCCCCTTCTCGCGGTTCCAGCCAGCCATCTTCAGCAAAAAGCAGCGTGTGGGAATCGTCCACCACCGTCCAGCCCTGCCGCGACAGCAGCCCCGGCTCCAGTTTTATGGCGCCGCTAACCATATCCAGCGTGCGGGTGGTCCCCAGCAAATTACCGCCATCCTCGTCGCCCACATGCCAGGCGCTCCCGGATTCTTTCAGGATGATGACTAACGTGTCGGCGGTGAACGGCCGTCCTACCGCATAGACCAATTGCAAATAATCCGTTTCGATGATCAATTTCCCATGTTCCCGCTGCGTCTGAAAGGCGGGGACGGACTGGCGGCGATGCCAGAAAAGTTGGGAGGGTTGGTCGGTGACACGGCCGTATTCCAGCCGAATCAGCCGCCCAGTTAGCAGCGTAAACCGGGCGCTGCCCACGGAAACAACCGCTTGTGGATCGGCAATAGGCGTTGTTTGCAGACGGAAATGTTCAGGCAGTCGGGACATAGGTTCCTCCACACAAGGTCTGCCGGTATTGTATCCGATTTGGGTCATTTGGTCTTGACCCTGACACTGGAACCGAACGGCCGTCTGGCGCCAGACGGCCGTTCGCATTAACACATGTTTAATCCCCCATAATTCCTGGTGACGCCCTCCCCTCATCATGGTATGCTGGTGAAAGTAATTAAAAAATGGCTATGGTTCAAGCCATCCTACTTGACACAAGGCACGCATCAAGGCAGAAATCATGACCCAACCCACAACCCATTCCCAAAAAAGCGCGCTGTTTTCAGCCCCCCCGCGCGCCCTCAACATCTTGGCCGCGCTCGTCTGGTACATCGGCGGCATCATCCTCTTTTTCAAGGCGCGCAGCCTGCTGGTGGAAGCAAACGCCATGCGACCGGGACAAATCTGGCCCTGGGCGGCCGTCATCGCCGGTCTGTTCTTTGGCGGGCTAAAAGCGTATTTCATCTTCAACAAAAGCTGCCGCAGAAATCTGGCGCGCATCGCCAATCTGGACGCGCCGAAAATCTGGCAATTCTATCACCCCGGCTTTTTCCTAACGCTGGCGTTGATGATCAGCCTCGGCGCCACGCTGTCCCGAATGGCGCATGGCAATTACCCCTTCCTCATCGGCGTCGCCATCCTCGATTTCAGCATTTCTTTTGCTTTGCTGGGCAGCAGCGTGATCTATTGGCAGCATCGCGCCTTTTACTAACCAATGCCGGACAAAAGGCAACCCCTCATCGTCGGCTTTGTGGCCAACCTGATATTCACCAGCAAAATCGAAAATGTGGCCCGCCACCTGGGTTATGACATCGGGTGGATTGACAACTTCGATCAAATCCGCTAGACGAGTTTGACTGGGCGCATCTACAACTTGGGGGAGGGGGTAAGAGCAGGAAAAAAATCATCAAAGCGTCTATTTACCCAAGCTAATCGTAAGTGCAGCAGGTGGTTAAATCCATCTTCGCTCCAGCGCATTCCTACTCCCTTGAACCGTTGCTGAATGAGCCACTTGCAGGTACTTTCAACAAGTCCGCTGCCAATAGGTATACCCATTTCCTTAAACTTGTTGTATTCGATGTGATCC
>JAJRVV010000121.1 GCA_024277135.1 Chloroflexota bacterium
GTTTGGGCAGCGTTGACCCAACTATCGCCCAAACTGCGGGAAACGGCCGTCCTCCGCTACTACGAAGGGCTGACCTACCCCGAAATCGGCCGAATCGTCGGCATCCCCACCAAAACGGCCGAATCGAGGATGCGTCTGGCGCATAAGGCGCTGCGGAAAATTTTATTGGATGGTGTATAAACAACCAATGACACAAACACACATTGTAACGCAACTTTCCGATTATGTGTTGGGGCTGCTGGCGGAGGCGGAACGGCAGGCGGTGGCGCGGCACACGGCCGTCTGCCCTGCCTGCCGGTTGGCGTTGCAACAGGAGAAGGGTGTGGCGACAGCCGTCCGCCATACCCTCCACGCTGCCACCAACCCGCCGCCCGGCCGTTTGGCCCAACTCATGCCCGCGCTGCCGGTGGCGAGACGGCCGTTCGGCAAACGGCCATTTGCCTGGCCCACGATTGGGCCGCGGCAGTTAGCGCCGCGTCAATTGACGCCATTGGCATTGGTCATGTTCCTGGTCATCGCCGGGCTGGGCTGGCATTTTTCCAACCAATCCAGCG
This sequence comes from Chloroflexota bacterium, assembly GCA_024277135.1. Classification (GTDB taxonomy): domain Bacteria; phylum Chloroflexota; class Anaerolineae; order Promineifilales; family Promineifilaceae; genus JAJRVV01. Next base: position 555 of record JAJRVV010000121.1, read on the forward strand.
GATGGGCCAGTCCGTCGGCCACTTTCCTGGCGGCGACGGCCACGATGACGGATACCCCCACCATCGCCCTGACCGAAACGGAAACAGCCCAAGTGAAACCGGCGTTTACGGCCGTCGCCACTCTGGCCGCCCGACCGGACAATTTACCGAGCATTGGCGTTACCCCCGCCCCTGTTCCCACCCCCAGACCGGATAACTGGTGAAAATTTCATGAGTGATTTGACGACTCCGCAAAAAATAGAAAACGATTTCTTGGCGCGGCCGTTGACGGCCGTTTTGAGCGTTGATTGGGAAAAAGCGATTTACATCGCCCTTATCCTGGCCGCCATCCTCACCCGATTTTGGGATTTAGGCGGCCGGGTGATGAGCCATGACGAGAGCCTGCACACCCAATTCTCCTACCAGTTTTACAATGGCGACGGCTACCAACACACGCCGCTGATGCACGGCCCGTTTTTGTTCCACATCACCGCCCTCTCCTACTGGCTGTTTGGCGACAGCGACCTGTCGGCGCGGATTCCGGTGGCGATTTTTGGCGTGCTGTTAGTGGCCGCGCCCTACCTGCTGCGCCGCTGGCTGGGCCGGACGGGGGCGCTGTTCGTCAGCTTCATCCTGCTCATCTCGCCCTACGCCACCTATTACTCCCGCTACATCCGGCATGACGTGTATGTCATCATCTGGGCGTTGATCACGTTCACCGCCTCCTGGTATTACCTGCATGAGCGGAAGGAGAAGTATTTGTGGTGGTTTGCCGGGGGGGTGGCGATGATGCTGGCCACCAAAGAGGTCGTCTTCATCTACGTCGCCATTTTCGGCAGTTGGCTCGTCATCCGGCTGCTGGCGCGACTGGCGGCCGCGCCCTGGCTGGCGCAAACGCTGCCCAAGCTGCGCCTGCCTATCATGGTGACGTTAATTAGCATACTGATGATTGGCGGCGGCTTCATGGCCCAACGCAGTTTGACCATGGCGGAGGAAACGGCCGCCACTGCCGAAGCTGCTGACGAAGGTTTTGCCGCCGATCCCAACCAGGCGACGGCCGTGCCCGACCAGGTAGCCCTGGGCCGCAGCGAGCAGTTCATGCGCTGGGTGCAAATCGCCGGGTTTGGCGTATTAGCCCTGGGCCTGTTTCTGGCGGCCCAGGCCATGCGCCCTCACATTGACGAGTACGCCGAATTTGATCTGATTGTGCTATATACCACCCTCATCCTCCCAGCCGTCTCCCCATTTCTGACCACGCTGGCTGGTTGGAACCCGCGCGATTACACCATGAGTACCTGCGTCCTCAGCGGCCAGGAAACGATGAGCGTCTGGCAAATCTTTACGGGCCGATTGGGCAGCGGCGAATGCCGGTCAGCATTTTTTGATTCCGGCATCGTCCATTCCGGCTCTTTCCTCATCGTCACCTTGCTCGTTGCCGTGGCTTTGGGGCTGTGGTGGAGCCGCCGCCGCTGGCTGACGATTGCCGTCATCTTCCACGCCTTATTCGCCTTCTTCTACACCTCGGTCTTCACCAACCCCAGCGGCTGGAGCAGCGGCATGATTGGCTCGCTGGGCTACTGGCTAGAGCAGCAAGAAGTCCAGCGCGGCAGCCAACCCTGGTTCTACTACTTCTTCGTCACTCCATTTTATGAGTTTCTGCCAATCATTTTCTCCACCCTGGCGGTAGGGCTGTGGCTGAAAACGAAGCGGGTCAGCAAAATCGTCGGCTACTGGGTGGGGCTGTTTCTGCTGGCCGGATTTGTCTACAGTTTTAGCAATTGGTTTTTCAACCGGGGGCTGACGCTGACCGGCGCTGAGCCATCAAAGGCGGTGGCGCTCATCTTAACCGCCATCCTGTTGGGGGCCGGTCTTCTGTTCTGGTATTTCGTTCGCGCCCGCCAGGTGAGAGACAAGTTGGATGTGGCGCGTCTGGGCCAGTTATGGCGGCGGGAGTGGCTGCTGGAGATGATGCCGATGCTGACCTGGTGGCTGCTGCTGACCTGGGCCGCCTACAGTTATGCCGGGGAGAAAATGCCCTGGTTGAGCATCCATTTCGTCATCCCCATGTCGTTTATGGCAGGCTGGTATTTCAATGAACGGCTGCAGGATGTGAATTGGCGGCAACTGCTGGCACGGCCGTTCCTCACCCTCACCGGGCTGCGAATGCTGATCATCATCGCCGGGTTTTTGGCGCTGGGGCCGCTGTTCCTGGGCCAAATCCAGTTTGGCGACCAACAAATCAGCAATCTGAATGGCCTGGGCCGCTTCCTGGGCAGTCTGGTCGTCGCCATCAGCCTGCTGGTTGTGTGGCGGCGGCAGTATGATCGGGTGGATACGGCCGCGCGCCGCCACAGCTGCACCTTCGCCATCTTTGGCCTGCTCAGCCTGCTCACCATCCGCGCCACCTACATGGCTAACTTCCCCAACGCCGACTACACCACCGAATACCTCAACTACGCTCACGGCGCGCCGGCCACCAAAGACACCGTCATGCGCCAGGTGGAAGAGTTGTCCATGCGGCTGTACGGCGACAAAAGCATCAAAGTGGCTTTTAGTCAGGACACCTCCTGGCCCTTCACCTGGTATTTGCGGGAGTACCCCAACCGGGTGTACTTTGGCGACAGCCCCAGCAACAGCCTGAACGAATCCCCCATCATCCTGGTGGGCAGCGTGGATTGGGCTAAAGTGGAACCGTACCTGGGCAACAATTATGAGGCCCGCACCTACACCTATCTTTGGTGGCCGATGGAGGAGTATCGTAAAATCTCCTGGAACGCCATTTTCGGAGATAACGCCCAGGAAGTCCAGCGTGGGTTAGGAAATCCCCAGGTGCGGCAGGCGCTGTGGAACATCTTCTTCTATCGTGATTACACAAAGTATGGCGAGGTATTTGGCGGCAGCTACACGCCCGGCGAATGGTCGCTGCGCCATGAACTACGGCTTTATATTCGCAAAGATGTGCTGGCTACTTTATGGGATTACGGCATCGGCCCGGTGAATGCGGCCAGCGTCCAAGACCCGTATGCCGAAAATGAGTTCAAATTCTCGCCATCGCTGGTGATCAATGAGTCGGGCGTGGCCGGAACCGAGCCGGGGCGGTTGTCCGGGCCGCGCAATGTGGCGGTGGGGATGGACGGCCGTCTCTACGTGGCCGACTCCGGCAATCACCGCATCCAGATTTTTGATGAAAATGGGCAATACCTGACCGGCTGGGGCAGCTTTGGCAGCGTCGCCGGGCAGTTCAACGAACCATGGGGCATTGCCGTAGACGAGGAATTTGTGTATGTAGCCGACACCTGGAACCATCGCATCCAAAAGTTCACCCTCGACGGCACATTTGTCAACACGTTTGGCTTTAGCGGCCGCGCTGACGGCGATAATGGCGGGCTAGGCTTGTTCTTCGGCCCGCGCGATGTGCTGCTGCTGCCAGACAACCGGCTGCTGGTGACGGACACGGGCAATCATCGGATGCAGGTAGTGGATCGGGACGGCAATTTCTTGTTCCAGGTAGGCGGTTTCGGTAATTTGATGGGACAGTTTAACGAGCCGGTGGGACTGGCCGCCGGGCCGGACGGCTCGGTGTATCTGGCGGATACATGGAACGGCCGTATCCAACGCTTCCGTCCCGATCTGGTGGCAGAACTGGATTGGCCGGTCAACGCCTGGAGCGGGCAATCCACCAACAACAAACCTTACCTGGCCGCTGACAGCGACGGCCGCGTCTACGTCACCGATCCGGAGGGGTTCCGAGTGCTCATCTTCACCAATGCTGGCGATTACCTCGGCCGTTTCGGCCAATTCGGCACAGACGCAAACAGCTTTGGCTTGCCCAATGGGATCGCCATTGACGGCCAGAACAACATCTACATCACCGATGCGACAAACAACCGGGTACTCAAGTTTTCAGCCCCCTTCGGTCCGCCCATCACTGTTGATGACGGCGATGATGAGATTGACAACTTGAAAGAGGAAGAGGGGGGAGATCTAGACAACATGAGTGAAAATGAGTCTGACGCCGGGTTAGACGGGGCGGATGCGGTGAATGAAAACGGGGATGCGCCGACGGCCGTGCCCACCGCAAATGAATCCGGCGGCGGCGGGGAGTGATGATGGATTTCACAGAAAAAGTCGTTCTCGTCACCGGCGCCAGCCGCGGCATTGGCCGGGCGATTGCGGTGCAGTTTGCCCAGAGGGGGGCGCAAGTGGCGGTGCATTATCATCAAAATCGCGCCGCCGCTGAGGAAACGGTGGGGATGCTGGCGGGCGGGCCGCACCTGATTGTACAAGCGGATATGAAAGATGCGGCCGGGATTGAGGAGATGGTGACGGCCGTCGTCGCCGCAATGAGACGGCTGGACATCCTGGTGAACAACGCCGGGATTTACGAGGAGCATCCCGTGGCCGAAACCAGTTACGCCGATTGGCGAGCCAGTTGGCGGCGGGTGATAGAGACGAACCTGATCGGAGCGGCCAATACCAGCTACTGCGCGGCGCGGGTGATGATGAAACAGGGGGGCGGCCGTATCGTCAACGTCTCTTCTCGCGGCGCCTTTCGCGGCGAACCGATGGGGCCAGCCTACGGCGCCAGCAAAGCGGGGATGAACGCGATGGGGCAATCGTTAGCCAAATACCTGTCCCCGTTCAACATCTTTGTGGGTACGGTAGCGCCGGGCTTTGTGGAGACAGAGATGGCCGCCGATCACCTGGCCGGGCCAGAAGGGGCTGGCGTCCGCGCCCAAAGTCCGCTAAACCGGGTGGCAAAACCGGAGGAAGTGGCCTATGCTGTCCTGTTCCTGGCTTCCGATGGGGCTGAATTTATGACGGGCGCGATTCTTGACGTGAATGGGGCGTCTTACTTGCGCACGTAAGAAAGAGTTCACTAAAAAAAGCTGCCGCGAAGAGACAGAGGACACGGAGCTTCTCTGATAAAAATCTCGGCGATCTCCGTGTCTCCGTTTTTTTCAGTAGAGTCAAGAACCCGTTCATCTGGGAAAATAATGAGTTGTGAGGCGACGCTGGATTCGGCGCCTACATCTTCCAGGCAGCGGCGGCGGGCGTGATCATCCCGCCGTCCGTCTCCAACGTTACCTCATCACCAATGCGAATGCGGCCCGTTTGCAGGATACGGCCGTAAGCCCGCGCCCAGCCCGGATGTTTATCTGCGGAGAGTCGGCTGAAATTCTGGTCAACAAAGGATTTGCCGATTTTGTAGCAAGGAGAAGCGTAACGGGTGATCTCCACCAGCACATCCGCCCCCAGCCGCAGCCGAACGCCGGGGACGACGGCCGTCCAATCCAACCCGGCAATCGTCACATTTTCCCCTACCGCGCCGGGGTAAATGGGATGCCCTTCCGCTTGCAGCGCTTGAATCCGCTCCAGCGAGTAGAGACAGAGCGCCCGATCCGGGCCGCCGTGATGCGCTTTGTCCGCCTGTTCGTCCAGAGTGATGCCGCGCCTGTTCACTTCGGCCCGCCGCATGGGAACTTTGGGAACGCCGCCGTTGGAGGCGTTGATTTGGAAAATTCTAGCAGCTTGTCGGAAGAGTCGAAATAGCAACACGGGTAGAACGGATTGGACGGATTTTCACGGATAAAATAAGGGAAAATCCGTGTAAATCCGTTAGATCCGTATCATCCGTGTATCCATTAAATCATTCTCCGACA
>JAJRVV010000122.1 GCA_024277135.1 Chloroflexota bacterium
CGGCTGTCGATGTGTTGGCGTTCGCCCGGGTTGTGGGGCCGGCACATATTCCCATATAAGAGCCTTGGAATGTTTTAGCGTAACCCGGGCACGTCCAGAGTTGGATTGATTCCAATGGTAAAAGTCGAAATCTATACAACGTTGCTGTGCCCCTTCTGCACAATGGCAAAGCGCCTGCTGCGGGACAAAGGCGTGGCCTTTGTCGAGCACAATGTGACTATGAACGGGCCAGCGCGCTCCAAGATGGCGAGCCGCGCCGGTGGCCGGACTTCGGTGCCGCAGATTTTTGTCGGCGGGGCTCATATTGGTGGCTGCGATGAACTGCATGCCCTTGACCGCGCCGGCGGCCTCGACAAGATGCTGGCCCCGGCCTGATCCGCGATGATCCGCTATGACCTCATTTGTAAAGACGAGCACCGCTTTGAGGGCTGGTTCCGCGACAGCGCCGGCTTTGAGGTTCAGAATAATGCAGGCGACCTGGCGTGCCCACAATGTGGCTCAAACCGGATAGAAAAAGCCCTGATGGCGCCGGGTCTTGCCGCCAAGGCGAATTCCCGCAACGCTACGGATTTGCCGGCAGAAAATTCCAGCCTGACCGTTCAAGACAAAAAGGCCATGGCGTTTCGCCAGGTCATGCGGGCCATGCGCAGTCAGGTCGAAGCCAATGCCGATTATGTCGGCGACCGCTTCGCCGAAGAGGCCCGGCGGATTTACTACGCCGAGCCTGAAACCGGCGGCGGAGATGATAGCGCCGGTAAAGACGAGGGCAAAGACCGGGACCGGCCAAACCCCACAAGTCGCGGCATTTACGGCGAGGCCACGCTTGAAGATGCCAAGGCCCTGCATGAAGAGGGGATCACCGTTCTGCCGTTACCGGTGTTGCCCGAAGATCAAAACTGAAAACGGCTCGATAAGTTCTCGATGGACCAAATCTGTCACAGTGACCCGAAATTCGTTCGATTTTGGCAGAAATATCAATTATTGCTGGAATATCAGTTGACTTTCCAATCGTAACCCTCCCGACTGGCAGTATTAACAGAATGTTAATTCAGGTGATCTGAGCCCGGCGTCACTCGCCGAACCTGTTGAGTTTGGCTTTAGTTAACCTGTTGTGATGGCTGGGGAGTCTGTTCAATGAATTACGTTGGGATGTTAGCTGGCGCGCTGACCGCCGGCATGATGGTGTTTTCGTTTGCGGCTTTTGCCGCCCCGGTGGGCGGGACTGGTAATGTCACGCCTGATGTAATTTTCGGCTCCGGAAATGCCAACGGGTCTTTCACCGGGACGCAAGCAAACGGAATCGAGCTCGGACTTCGGGGGAAGGTACGATTTAACGACGCCAATGATCCCGAAAATACCTTTAACTATGACGGTGATCGCACATACAATTTCCAAGCCGGCAACCCGTCGCCGGGTTTTGATTTTAATATTGACAACCCCCAAACGGCGAATTGGAATTTCGAGTGGTCGATAAATTCGAACTTTGACGGGAATGGCGGCGTCCTCAGTCAATTTAACTATTTTCTGGAGGTGGATTTCGATCCCGGCCCCGGGACGAATCCTGGTATTTTTATCGGGTTTGATCCAGTCAATATACCCCTAGCCGACCATGCCTTCGGCACCAATGCGACGGGCAATGGCGGCGGCGTGACTGCTGTCGATGCTCTGGATTATTTATCTCTCATCAACAGCAACAACGTGGCGCAAAATTCCGTGAATTATCTTTTCATTGTAGGCTTGCAACCTGCGCTCTTCCCGTTCGACCCAAATGCTGCGGGAATCTACACAATCGCGCTCAGCGCATTTGACGGTGTAACTCAAATTGCCAGCACCAGTATCGATATTGTCGTGAGCCCGGTTCCAATTCCCGGAGCCTTGCCGCTTTTTGGCAGCGGACTTGCCATACTGGGTTTCATGGGTCTCAGACGCAGGCGCCGGGTTGCGGCTTAGGGCCGCTGTTGCGGATTTCAAAAAACGGCGGTCATCTGGCCGCCGTTTTTCGTTTGCCCAAATCAGCATTAAACCCTCCTTAACCATAAAAGCGCGACACTGGACGTTCCGGTTTCAATCCAGAACCGGTCGTTCCGCCGCTGGCGGTTTCGTGGCTGCCGCAGGCAGTTTTGTGGTGAGATTTCCAGCGTGGGAGCGAATACGTCCCTGATGGAGGCCGCCATGACCATAAATGAACCTCAGTCCACGCCGCGCCAGGCCGGGCCGCCAACCGGCTCCGCGCGGCTCAATTCCTTACGCGTTCTGTGTTTGTCACTCACCGCCCTGGCCATCGGCTTTGGCGGGGTTTTTTCGCCCGCCGCGGCCCAGTCGGCGATTTGCGGCCAGCAGGCCGATATCAAGAAAATCCTCTCCGAGCGCTACAAGGAAAGCAAGCGCGCTTTTGGCCTGGTCAGCGATCGCGGCCTGGTTGAAGTTTTTACCTCGAAAGGTGGGACCTGGTCGATCCTGATGACCTCGCCAACGGGGCGAACCTGCGTCATCGCCGCTGGCCATACCTGGCAGGAACTTGACCAAGCGCTCAGCGGTCCGGCGGCCTGAGGCCATCTTGCCGTGGCTGCGTTTGAGTAAACTCGATTTTACCTATCGGGCCGGGCAGCGCCCGTGTATGCCTCTGGCCAAATGAGCAATGGACCCATCCACGACTATCGGGCGCTTTTGGCTGCCGGCGAGCTTGATGCCGATGCGGGCCAGCTTCGGGTGGTCGAATTGCTGCAGATGCTGCATTTGCGTCTTGATGGCTATCAGCCAGGTGTCGACAAGGGCGGTTTGCTTGGTTTGCTGCGCATTGGCAGGCCCGATCCCGCACCCAGGGGGCTTTATCTTTTTGGTGGGGTGGGACGCGGCAAATCGATGCTGATGGACATGTTTTTTGACGCCGCCCCGGCCAAGGCCAAGCGCCGAGTGCATTTTCACAGCTTCATGGACGAAATCCACGGCGCCATCCATGACCATCGCCAGCGTGTAAAACAAAATGGCGATGATGGCGAGGACCCCATTCCGCCGGTGGCGGCCCAGGTTGCAGAAGGCGCGACCCTTCTGTGCTTTGACGAATTCCAGGTGACCGATGTTGCCGATGCGATGATATTGGGGCGATTGTTCGAGCAGTTTTTCCAATCCGGCATGGTCGTGGTGCTGACGACCAATACCGCGCCCGACGATCTTTACCTCGGCGGCCTCAACCGGCCGCTTTTTGAGCCCTTCATTGCGTTATTAAAAGAGCGTCTCGATATTCACCACCTTGACGGCCACCACGATCACCGCATGGGGCGACTTGTTGCCCGGCCGATCTACATCCACCCTTTGGGGCCGAGTGCCCGCACCGCGATGGACCGGGCCTGGGCCGAGGCCACGGCGGGGCTGGACGTGGCGCCCACGACCCTGGCCCTGAAGGGGCGGACCTTGGATGTACCGCTGGCGACGCACTTTGCGGCGCGTTTCAGTTTTGACGATCTTTGCGGCAAACCTCTTGGTGCCGCCGATTTTCTGGCCCTGGCCAACCGGTTTGACACCATTTTTGTCGACGATATTCCCCAACTCGCCGCCGAACGCCGCGATCATATCCGCCGGCTGGTAATCTTGGTGGATGCGGTTTACGAAGCCGGCGGTCTTATTGTTGCGTCCGCCGAGGTTGAGCCCGAGCGTCTGGTGACGTCGGGCCCGGAGGCGGCAAAATTCGCCCGCGCCGCATCGCGCCTCCACGAAATGGGTTCGGCGGCATATCTTGAGACCATTACGGAATCGGCGGCGGTGTTGCGGAAAATCTAAAGACTGCAACCGGAATAGGGCCCGGCCTATCGTGCGGCGCCGGCCTCGCGGATGCGTTCAGCAGC
>JAJRVV010000123.1 GCA_024277135.1 Chloroflexota bacterium
AAGCTGGTTTCTGCCTCTGAGGTTAGCGGAGAAGGGATGGTGACGGCCGTCATCGAGCGGCAAGAGGCGCAGTCCGTCATGCTCCTGGACCCGGCCCGCTGTATTCGCTGCGGTCTCTGCGCCGCCCGCTGCCCCACCGACGCCGTCAAAATGGAAACCTTCCGCTTCACTGAGGAGATCGTGTACCAACCGGTTGGGGGGTGACGGCCGTCAGGGATGACGGCCGTCCATTCCCGCTGTTCCCGCACCAATTTTGGAGGAGATTATGACCGCATTCATAAACCGCATAACCAGTTCTCGCGTCTGGCGATCCTTCTTCCGGCATGGCTGGCCGGACAACCCCCTGGATCGGTCGCTGACGATGACCAGCAACATCTTTTTTCATTTGCACCCGGTTAAAGTTAACCGCAAAAGTTTACGCTGGTCTTACTCTTTTGGATTGGGCGTAATCGCTTCTATCCTTTTTGGCGTATTGATTTTTACCGGCGTGCTGCTTATGTTCTATTATGTTCCGTCAGTCGAACGCGCCTACCCGACCATGAAAGAGATTCAATTGTCAGTTCCTTTAGGGCAGTTCACCCGCAATATGCACCGGTGGGCGGCGCACGGCATGGTGCTAATCGTTATTTTGCACATGGGGCGCGTTTTTTACACGGGCGCATACAAACCGCCGCGTGAATTCAATTGGGTGATTGGCGTTATTCTGCTTATCCTCACGCTTGGCTCCAGTTTTACCGGCTATTTGCTGCCCTGGGATCAGCTCGCTTACTGGGCGATCACCGTAGGAACCAATATCGCCAGCTATGCCCCGGTTGTGGGGGATGTGTCGCGGGAGATTTTGTTGGGCGGCCGTGAAGTCGGCCAAAACACGCTGATTCGATTCTACACTTTGCATGTCGCTTTGCTGCCTCTGGCGGTGGCTTTGTTGGTGTCTGTTCATATCTGGCGAGTGCGTAAAGACGGCGGCCTGGCAGCCAGTGATTCCTAAGAGTAACCCGCAGGAGATAACTATGACGAATGAAGTGTCAGTGACCGATGAAATTTTACCAAAAGAAAGCGGGAAAAGTTATGCGATTGTAGAAACAATGCCTGGGGATGGCCCGATGGTAGGGAAAGGGCCGGAGAACACGGTTTTTTCTTTTCCGGTTGTCTTGCTTTGGGAGATTGTGCTGGTTTTGGGCGTCACCCTGGCGATATTCTTGTTGTCTTTGGCGAAGCAGGCGCCTCTGGATGAGATTGCCAATCCGCAAATCACGACCGATCCGGCAAAAGCGCCCTGGTATTTTGTGGGGCTGCAAGAGATGCTGGAGCATATGCACCCCACGCTGGCCGGCGTCATTGTTCCTGGGATTTTAGTGGCATTTTTGGCGGCTATTCCTTACCTGGATCATTCCAAGATAGGGGCCGGGGTTTGGTTTACAGCCTCGCGGCGGGCGAAAAAGATTGTGGGCTGGACGGCCGTTTATACCCTTATCGTCATGCCAACTTACATCGCGCTAGACAATGCTTTTAGTCCCCGCGAACTTCTTCGGGAAACCGCTCCCGTTTGGTTTACCCAATGGTTGCTGCCAACCTTAATCATCGCGGTTCTTGTGATTTTGCCGCTGTTGATCCTCATGCGCTGGAAACCGACGACCCGAGAAGTGATGTTGATACTCTTTACCGTGATGTTTGTGTCGGCTATCGTCTTTACCATCAGCGGCTTCTTATTTAGAGGGCCAGGATTCAAATTGTATTGGCCCTGGGAAATGCCCGACGGTTATAATCCGTGGGACGATTTTTAATATATGCAGTCCGATTTGATTATTGAGAGCGATTTGCAAATATGGACTGTATTTTCAGAGTAGACAACACGCGCCGCGGCGCGCTATCACATGATGAAAATCCACAGATTACGCCGATTCCATAGAATTTTCTCGGTGTCCTCGGTGAACTCTGCGGCTATTTATGCGAGGAGAGGGAATCATGAATAAACAAGAGACAAGCAAAGTTTCTCGCCGTCAGTTTTTGGGGATGGCCTGGGCTGCTTCATTGGTAGGTTTATTTGGTCAGGCCGGCGCGGCTATGCTGCAATTTTTAAAGCCGCGCATGAAGCCGGGTGGCTTTGGCAGCAAGGTGATTGCCGGGCAAGTGGAAGAGTTTAAACCGGGTACCATCAGCCATGTTCGGGCCGGCCGCTTTTATATCTCCCGATTGGAAGACGGGGGATTATTGGCTTTGTGGCACCGTTGTACCCACCTGGGTTGCACGGTTCCCTGGCGAGATGATGAAGGGCTGTTCCATTGCCCATGCCATAATTCCATTTTTACGACGGAAGGCGATTTGGTCAGCGGGCCGGCGCCGCGGCCAATGGATTTGTTCCCCATTGAAATAGTTGACGGACAGGTTGTGGTAGACACCGGCAACCCAATCGAACGGGCCGAAATCAATCCGTCTGATGCAACCTACATTTAGGAGGCTGGTATGCGCCAAAAAGAAAATTATTCACGTTTTGTAGCTGTCGCTTTGGTGTTGACAGTAGCCGTGTTAGCCTCGTTTCAGGCTTATATTTTTCGTGAGCCAGGCCGCATCGCCGCCGATGAAGAAAGGGATTTATCGTTTGCCGTAAGCGAAGGCGAACTTCTTTATTCTGAGAACTGTGCCATGTGTCATGGTCAGGATGGGGAAGGGGTAGACGCCCCGGCTCTGAATGATAAGCGGCTGTTGTCAAGGACGGCCGACGAAACGATTTTTAGTCTGATCAGCTCCGGCGTGCCCAGCACGGAAATGCCGGCCTGGAACCAATTACATGGCGGCCCGTTCACCGACGATCAGGTGCGCCAGTTGGTCATTTTTATCCGGCAGTGGGAAAAGGATGCCCCGGATCGCCTGGCCGAGGCGATGGCCGGCGACCCGGTGGATGGTCTCATCTTGTACAACAGCACCTGTATTGTCTGTCATGGACCGGAAGGCGTGGGCACAGATGTAGCCCCGGCATTGAATGACCCGGAAAATTTGGGGTTCTTTGATGACGATTGGTATGTGGATGCAATTTTAGACGGCCGTCCGGCTCAAGGGATGCCGACCTGGGGTACAGTGCTGTCGCCGATTCAAGCCCGCAACCTGGTGGCAATGCTTCGCGCCTGGGAGCGAGGCGAAACGATTGAACTGCCGAATGCCGAGGAATTGATCGCCGACGCCTTACATGCCCTGGATCATGGCGATATGCACGGGGTTGAGGATGCCTTGTCGGCCGCGGCCGCGGCCGCGGATCACGATCTGGCCGAGATCATTGACGAAGCCCTGGAGGCGATAGAAGCGAATGATGTCCCGACGCTGGAGTCGGCCATCCGTGATGCTCAAATCCTGCTGGGTATGGAAGTGGAAGAAGAGCATGACGATGGCGATGAACACGGCGAACCGCCCCCGGCTGACGCCGAACATGATGACGGCGACGAACACGGCGGATAGTTATATTAGGACAACGAATAACAGAAGAAACGAATGATTTACTCTGGAAAATGGGCGCTTTCCCTCATTCGTTGTCCGCGCGATTTGTAAAGCACAACCTTCGTTCCCCACGGCCGTTCCCCACCAGGAGCGGCCGTTTTTTTCATAGGCCATTTAGCGGGCGATGGGGTGTGCAAACTGCCTATAACGTATCCTTTGCGTCATAGATACAATCGCCGGTATGAGTTGGCCGGAACATGATCATCGTCCTCCCCGACGTAGTTGGTTCGGCCCGGTATTTGTGCTGGGCGTGTTGAGCATCATCCTGCTGGGCATGTGGAACGATAACCGCCTGCGCCGCGCCTTGCAGCCGGAGCCGGGCACGGCTGCCATCGTGGGCACGGCCGAGAGTTTCCCCATCGCCGATGCGCTGCCCACCTTCCCGCCGCTGCCGACGCCGAAACCGTTGGCTACGGCCCCCGACTTTATCCTGCCCGATCTGTTTGACGAAACGATCATGAGAACGCGGTCAGAGTATGACGGCCGTCCCCTC
>JAJRVV010000010.1 GCA_024277135.1 Chloroflexota bacterium
ATACTATAGATGTTAAGAAAAACATTTTGACTGTAGCCGCGGTTTCTTACCGCGATTACGCTTACGCGGTAAGAAACCGCGGCTACAATACCCAAAAACATTATCTGAATGTCTATAGATTATCACGAACAGCAGGTTTTGGCAGGCACGGCCGTATCGTTTTAGTAACTCCATCAAACGCACAATCGTAGGGGTGGGACAGGTGAGAGATCAATTCGGCCCTGAAGAATCCCCTTTTCTCCCGCCTGTCTCGCCCATTCCCGCGCAGGCAGGGTTTACGGCTGGTAGATCGCAGCCCCCGGATAAAAATCAGCAAAAGCCCAATCAAATGAGGTGAAGCTGGGAACCGACTGCAAGGATTGTCCGGCCAGCGGCCCGGCCGTAGCCAGCCCGCGCATCACATTCCAGGTAGACCCCGTTTCCACATCCACCAGGCCATCCCCCTCTGCGCGAAAAGTGAGCGTCTGCCCCGCCACCTGCCGCAGGTACGCATGGAAATTGGTTCCCTGCGCCCACACCATCACCGGGAATTCCCCCATGGTGTCATTGATGACTGTGACCGCCGCCACATCCGTAAAATAATACGCCTTCGCCGTCTCCGCCAAACTCAGGCCAATGACAAAACCCTCATCAAAACCCTGCGTAAACCGCACCCGGCTCACGTCATTGGTCATCGCCAGCGTTTCCGGATACTCCGCTTTCCAATTCGCCCACGTCGTCACCTGGGATGGCAGCAGAAATAGCTCAACTCCTTTCAGTTTTCCCTGAATGGCGCGTCCCCAGGGCTGCGACCAGACCGATTCCGTTTCATGGTCATACCACGTCATGGCGTTCATAAACAAAGCGCCGGCATTGTCAAAAACTTGAATCTCGCCATCAATTCGCCGGTCATGAAGCATACCAGTGTAGCAAATCGGTCACCACGTCACCAGGGTGGGAATGCCCGCCAGTTCATCGTTGACTATCTCGCGGAAGCGGAGGACGGAGATGGGGTACGCTTTGGCTTCGCCGTCCCAGGCGACGCCCAACACCAATTCATCATCTTGCAGCGGCGCATCCACGGCCGCAGCAAACTGGGGTTGGTAAACTGGCAAAATGCCATCAAAGGGCAGCAAGCCATACGGGACATAATTCTCGTCCGTCTCCACCCGCCGGTTGATGCGAATTTCTGGGGCGGCGGTGGCGGGGACGATGGCGGAGTCTGCGGCGACGGCCGTTTCCGCAACAACGGCCGTCGCCGAGGGCAGAGCCGTGGGCGCAATAGTTGCACTGGGCTGAACCTGGGGAGATGGCGTGTTCGTGGGCGCATCGGGCACGACGGCCGTACACGCAGCCAACAACAAGAGGAAAAGCGGCATCACTCGCATAAAAATAGTGTATTGGCGGCGGCACGGCCGTCCGTAGCCCACCGTACATAACCAAACTTGTGACCCCGCTCACAGTCAAAAACCAGCCAAACGAAAATAATGAGAGCGTGCGTAAACGAAAGAAATGGCCCCTTCTCGGACTCATCAGCCTGTTAGCCCTGGCCGCCTGCACCGCAGCCGGATCAGAACCGGCGGCCGATGCCGGAGGAAATCGTGTGAACAGCAATGCAAATGAAACAGCCGTCACGATAACGACCACGGCAACAGCCGCACCCGCCACCGCCACTCCCCAACCAACGCCAAACATCCCGCCACCGACAAACAACCAGGGTGACATAAAAATCATCGAAGGCGATGACCGCTCCGACCGCCTGCGCGCGCTCACCCGTAGCTGGAACACCAACTGGGAGCGGCGCGCCATCTCCACCGAAGAGATCCTATCCGGCGGCCCGCCCCGCGATGGCATCCCCTCCATTGACGACCCCCAATTCGTTTCCCCCGCAGAAGCCACCGCCTGGTTAGCCGACAATGAACCCGTCATCAGCCTGGAAATCAACGGCGACGCTCGCGCCTACCCCATCCAAATCCTCATCTGGCATGAAATTGTCAACGATGAAGTCGGCGGCCTGCCCGTCGCCATCACTTTTTGCCCGTTATGTAACGCCGCCGTCGTCTTTGACCGGCGGGTGGGCGACCAGACGCTTGAATTCGGCACCTCCGGCCTGCTGCGCAACTCCGATCTCATCATGTACGACCGCGCTACCGAATCGCTGTGGCAGCAGTTCACCGGCAACGCCATCATCGGCGATAGAGTCGGAACCCGGTTGACATTCATCGCCTCCTCCCTGATCAGCTTCGCCGATTTCAAAGCCGCTTTCCCCGATGGCGTGGTGATGAGCCGGGAAACGGGTTTTGACCGTCGTTACGGCGATAACCCCTACGTTGGCTATGACGACATCAACGCCAGCCCATTCTTGTACGCCGGCATACCGGATGATCGGCTGCCGGCTATGGCCCGCGTCGTCACCGCCAGCTTTGATGATCTGGACGTGGCCTACCCGCTGGATATTTTGGCAGAAATGGGCGTGATCAATGATAGTCCCGGCGGCCACGATTTGGTCGTCTTCCACAACGGCGGCGCTGCCAGCGCCCTGAACGCGCGCGCCATTGCCGACGGCCGTGACGTAGGCGCCACCGGCGTGTTCGACCCCAACCTGGACAGGCAAAAGCTGACCTTTATCAAACGGGACGGCCGTATCCGCGACGAACAAACCGGCAGCGAATGGAACATTCTGGGGCAGGCGATTGAGGGGCCGCTGGCCGGGAAATCGCTCGACCCCATCATCCACGCCGACCATTTCTGGTTTTCCTGGGCCGCTTTCCGCCCGGACACGATCATTTACGCCGGACAGAGCTAGAGGATGGAGCCAGAGCTAGCGTAGGGGTCTTCTTCCTCTAGCAGGCTGTCGGAAAAGTATCCTCTGGTGGCGGGTCAGGATTATCCAGGAAAAAGGCGCGCCAGCCCTGATGATGGGGGCTGCGTCCGGCGGCAATGTATGGGTCAATCCCACGCGCCTCCAAGCCAGCGATGTTGTCTTGGCTGAAATAGCCTGTGTCCAAATTGGCTGCCTAGCGAGCTTGGGCGCGGGCTTCCAACACCCTTTTGGCCTCAGCCAGCCGTTCCAATTGCTGCTCGCGCCGTTCAATCTCGTCCTGAATGTTCACCTCATCAGGCAGTTGGCCGCCATCGGCAGCTTCGGCCAAGGCAAACAACTCGTTAACCTCGGCTTGCAGATACGCTTCGATGGCCAACAGTCGTTTGTAACTGACCGCTTTGCTCTTGGAAGCATCAGCATGGATTTTGCTGCCGTCCAGACTAACATTTCCCATTTCCAAATGTCCCATAGCTTGAGCTATCAGCAGAATTTGCACAAACAGGTCTTTCAGTTCGGCCAAATGCTCCTTGCGAAAATGGGCAATAGTGGCATGGTCAGGATGCATGTCCCCGGCAATGAAACGAAACGGGATCGCTTCGTAGGTTGCCCGCTCAATCTTGCGCGAACTGAAAACGCCGGTAGCGTAGCCGTAAAACAGCAGCCCCAACAACAGTTCCGGTGCGTATGGTGGTGCGCCCTGGTCGCTGTATTGGTTGTAAATCTTACTCAAATCAAGCTGGGTAATCACATTCACCATGAAACGGGCCAAATGTTCGGGCGGCAGGACATCACGCACGCTGATTTGCAGGTCAAGTGTTTTTTCGTAATC
>JAJRVV010000124.1 GCA_024277135.1 Chloroflexota bacterium
AGCAGCCGTCAAGCGGCAAGGAGCGAGCGTAATGCCCTCTTGTGCTGATGTATTATCTACAGCTTGCCAGGGATTTTTGTTAAAGTCAAAGGGTTTCCGCAAAAAGACTCCCTTTGATATTCATATAATACGAGGAACAAGAATATGAACCCTGCGCCTGGTTCAACCGAACACGGGTGGAACAGCCTCGTCCAATCAAAATTTCCTTTCCTGCTTTATTGGCTGACTTTATGCTTGCTTCTTATCTTTGTCTCCGCCTGCCAACCGGCGGCTGCGGGCACGGCCGTCACCGACCAAACAGCGAACGACAACAACCGCGCCATCCAAAACAAAGGCTCCGATACATTGGTGAATGTGGCCTTGTCCTGGGCCGAGGCGTACCGGCTGGTAGACCCCGCCACCAGCATCGCCGTGACTGGCGGTGGTTCCGGCACCGGCATTGCCGCCCTCATCAATGGCACCGTAGACATCGCCAACGCTTCCCGCGCCATGAAAGAGAGAGAAATCGAGTCGGCCGTAGCCAATGGCATCACCCCGGTTGAACACGTGGTGGCCATTGATGCGCTGGCCATCATCGTTCACCCCGACAACCCCGTCAGCCAGTTGACCTTGCCCCAATTAGCCGACATTTACACCGGCCGCATTACCAGCTGGCGAGAAGTTGGCGGCAACGATGCGCCGATCATCCTCCTTTCGCGCGAGACGAATTCGGGGACGCACGTTTATTTCCTGGAACAAGTTGTCCGGCTGGGCGACAAGGAAAACGAAGATATTTTCGCGCCGCAAACCTTGCTCATGCCTTCATCGGTGGGCATCACCAGCGAGTTGCGGCGCAATCCCAACGCCATTGGCTATGACGGGTTGGGATATGTGGACGCCGCGCATGAGAAAATCATTGCCATTACGGCCGAGCCAGGGCTGCCTTTTATGCTGCCCTCGCCGGAAACGGCCGCTGCCGGAACCTACCCTCTGGCCCGAAACCTTTACATGTACACGGCGGGCCAGCCAACCGGGGCCACCGCCGATTACCTGAATTGGATTATGAGTCAGGATGGGCAAATGATCGTGCGCGAGTTGGGGTTTGTACCCTTACCTGCCAAATAAAATTCTATTGGAGTTAAACATGCACGGTGATGCGCCACGTCGGATAAAAATCCGCAGATTGCGCCGATGGCGCACATTATTCTCGGTGTTCTCGGTGAACTCTGTGGCTGTTTTTAGGACAGATGAAAATGTTTGAACAATCACGCCTGCCGGATGCTTTGCTGGCTGTCTGGCAAAAACTAAAAGGGCAAAACAAGAAAGAAACGCTCATCGAAAATGGTATCAGGCTGGCCGGAGTTTCGGTCATCCTCATTATCGTCATGATTTTTTATTTCTTGCTCAGAGAAGGTTCAGGCGCGTTTTTTCAAGTGCCGCTCAAGGAGCTTTTTAGCAGTCGTTGGTATCCGATTGAAGACAAGTTTGGACTTTTGCCGCTGTTGGCCGGCTCTTTTATGGTGACGGCGGGCGCGGTGGCGATGGCGGTGCCGCTGGGGTTGGCAACGGCCGTCTATCTGGGTGAATTTGCTCCCGCCTGGCTGCGAGAAATCCTCAAACCCTTCATCGAAGTGCTGGCCGGAATCCCCAGCATCGTGTTGGGTTTCCTGGGCTGGGTGGCGCTGGCTCCTCTGATTCAACGCCTGGGCGCGCCCACCGGCCTAACCGCCTTCAGCGGCTCCCTCATCCTGGCCTACATGGCGCTGCCCACCATCATCAGCATCACCGAAGACGCCTTGTATGCCGTGCCTAAAGAGTACCGGGACGCCTCGCTGGCATTGGGCGCCACCCAATGGCAAACCATCTGGCGGGTCGTTTTACCGGCGGCTCGCTCCGGCATCGTCATCGCCGTCATGTTGGGCGTTGGCCGGGCTATCGGAGAGACAATGGCCGTCATGCTGGTGACGGGCAATGCGGCCAACATTCCCGAATTGGGTCTGGGCATGTTGTTTCAGCCGGTGCGCACCATGACGGCCACGATTGCGGCGGAAATGGGCGAAGTGGCCCAGGGAAGTTTGCATTACACCGTTTTGTTCGGCATCGGCATCGTGTTGTTCCTCATTATGTTCGGCATCAATTCGCTGGCCAGCCGATTTGTGGGCGGCCATCATCAGCGCCGCCGCGGAGGCCAGTTATGAGCCGCCAGCAGTCCCAAAAAGCAGCCGAGATTGTGGTGACGGCCGTGGCCGCCATCGTCGTCATCCCCATTTTGCTGGTGATCATTTACATGATCATCAATGGCATTGGCGCTATCAACTGGGAATTTCTGAGCCAGCCGCCGCGCAATGGCATGACGGAAGGGGGCATTTGGCCCGCTATTTTGGGCACGATATTCCTGACGTTGGGAACGGCCGTGGCCGCCATTCCTTTGGGCATTGCCGCCGCCATCTATCTGGCAGAATACGCTGGCGATAATTGGCTGACGCGGGCCATCCGGCTGGCTATCGTCAACCTGGCCGGCATCCCGTCCATCGTCTATGGACTTTTCGGCCTGGGCATGTTCGTCCTTTTTCTCGATTTTGGCACATCTATTCTGGCCGGTTCTTTGACCCTGGGTCTGATGACATTGCCTGTGATCATCAGCACCGCCGAAGAGGCGATTTTGGCCGTGCCTCCGGAATTCCGCATCGTCAGCCTGAGTTTGGGCGCCACCTGTTGGCAAACTATTCGCCATCAAGTTTTGCCCCACGCCTTACCCGGCATCATCACCGGCGTCATTTTGGGGCTGGGGCGAGCCGCCGGCGAAACAGCCCCCATTCTTTTTACAGTAGCCGCTTTTTACCTGCCGGAACTTCCCCAATCCATCTTTGATCAAACGATGGCGCTGCCTTATCACCTGTACGTCATTTCTACCCAGGTGCCGGGAATGCCGTTGAGCATTCAATATGGCACGGCCCTGGTGTTGTTGTTAATTGTGCTTTCCCTGACCCTGGTGGCGACTGTGATTCGCAGCGTGATGCGCCGCCGCCGGGAATGGTGAGCGGCAGCTAATTGGCATGTTTTGGGAATTGCAATTCCCGAAACAAAGTTATTTGCGATTGAACCTCATTGCTCGTTGAAACAGATTATGGTCAATCAGGAAGAGAAAATTTCCATTCAAAATTTATCTTTCACTTATGCCGACGGAACCGAAGCGTTACGCAACGTCTCATTGACGATTCGGCCGAACGAACTGTTTGTGCTGTTTGGCCCGTCCCGCAGCGGTAAGACGACCCTGCTGCGCTTATTGAATCGGCTGTCCGACTTGATTGATGGCGCTAAAAGGGAGGGGCGGATTTTGTTTAACGGCCGTGACATCTTCCAGCCCGGAACTGACGTGACTGATTTGCGCCGCCGCATCAGCATGGTTTTTGCCATCCCCACGCCGCTGCCGGGCAGCATTTACAGCAATCTCACTTATGGCTTAAAAATGGCAGGCGTTACCGATAAAAATATCTTGGATGAACGCGTCGAACGTTCTTTGCGCCAATCCGCCTTGTGGGATGAAGTGAAAGAGCGTTTAACGGATTCGGCCTTTACCCTCTCTGGCGGCCAAAAGCAACGGTTGTGTCTGGCGCGCAGTCTGGCTTTAGAGCCGGAACTCATTTTGTTGGATAATCCCACCTCCGGTTTAGACCCCATCTCGACGGCGCAGGTGGAACGATCCTTGTATGAGCTAAAGCAGCAATACACCGTCATCATGGTTCCGCACAGCGTGCAGCAGGCGGCGCGGGTGGCGGATTGCGCCGCTTTTATGCTGGATGGCGAGCTGATCGAAATTGGCGACCAGGAAAGTATCTTTGTCAATCCGAGAGAGCAGCGAACAGAGGATTACATTACCGGCCGTTTTGGGTAAGTTCACTAAAAAAGCCACCCCGGAGACACCGAGAGTACGGAGTCTTTATGGTAAAATCCTCTGTGTTCTCTGTGTCTCCGTGTTTTTTCGTAAAACTCTTTGGTTAAGCGCATGAACAAGATCGAAATCCGCAATTTCAATTTTTTCTATGGCGATTTTCAAGCGTTAACAGATTTGAATCTGACCATCCCGGAAAAGAAAATCACGGCGTTAATTGGCCCGTCCGGGTGCGGCAAGTCTACTTTTTTGCGCTCGTTGAACCGGATGAATGACACCATTCGCATTGCCAGAGCCGAGGGGGAAGCGCTGCTGGACGGCCGTAACATCTATGACGAATCCGTTGATGTGGTCGAACTACGCCAACGGGTGGGCATGGTGTTTCAACGCCCCAATCCATTCCCGCAAAGCATTTTTGACAACGTGGCGTATGGTCCGCGCGTCCTGGGGCTGGCCCGGAAACAAAACCTGATGGACATTGTTGAGGAGAGTTTGCGCGGCGCGGCGTTGTGGGATGAAGTGAAGAACCGCCTAAAGGAACCGGCCCAGGCGTTAAGCCCCGGCCAGCAGCAGCGGTTGTGCATCGCCCGCACCATTGCCGTCAAACCAGAGGTCATTCTGATGGACGAACCCTGCTCGGCGCTAGACCCGGTGGCGACGTTAGCGGTGGAAGAGTTGATGCGCCGGCTTTCGGTGGATTACACCATCGTCATCGTGACGCACAACATGCAGCAGGCGGCGCGCGCCTCCGATTTCACCGGCTTTTTCTGGTTGGGCGAGTTGGTGGAGTTTAACGAAACAACCGAATTGTTTACCTATCCCCAAAAAGAATTGACGGAATTGTATATCACCGGCCGTCAGGGGTAGGAGGTGACAGTCACTTTAGAAGTGACTGTCACCTGGCCCGCTGCCAGGGCCAGGCGCCAACCGTCACATTCCGCTTCTGGAAGCTCCAGACAGCCAGACCCAGACAGACCAGCCCAAAAATGAGGAAGACGGCGACGTCGCTGGCCTCAATGCCGTTGCTGAAAACGCCGCTGCTGGCGTCAAAGTATTCGAAGAGGAAGTACGGCCGTAACGGTTCCAACGAATCCACCATCCCCGACAACCCTTTGCCAAAGTAGCTGACAATAAAAATCACCGTCGCCGTCATGGAAGCGATGCGCCGGGTGGGCAGATAAGCCCCCAGAAGCAAACTCAGCATCAGAAAAGCGAACGTGATCGGCCACACATTCAGGCTCACGGCAAACAGTTGCGCGGCCGTCACCTCCGTTTCAATTTGCGGTAAGATGGCCTGGAAGATCAGCACATTGCCCACGGCCGCCAGAACGGCAATCAAAAAGGCGACGACCATCAGCGCCACCGCTTTGGCCAACACGATCTGCCAGCGGGGCAAAGCCAGCGCCAGCGTCAGTTCCAGCGTGCCCTGCTCTTCCTCCCCAGCCAGCGTGCCGGTGCCGGCGATGATGGCAAAAATGCCCAGGATGATGGGGAGAATGTTGATGACACTGCCGGTGGTATAGCCTTCAAAGGTGGCCATGTCAGTAATGCCCATCGCTTCGTAAAAAGGGATGGCGCTCATATCGATGTCGCCCATGGCTGCGGAAACCTGGGGGAATAATCCCAAATACATCGCTCCGAACAGAAACAACCCAATGCCCCAACCAATAACGGCTCCCCGCCGCGACCAAATTTCGTAGCGCAGTAAGTTAAACATGGTTACCGTCTCCTTGACGGCCGTCTTCCTGACGGCCGTTCTCCCGGCCGTAAAATGCCAGGAATATCTCTTCCAATGACACCGGCGGCGTCTCGATGTCCATCACCTGGAAGGCGACGGCCGTTTCCAACACCCGGTTGAGATTGTCCCGAATTTCCAATGTGATCGTGTTGTCTTCCCGATCCGACTCGGCTACCCCGTCAAAGTTAAACGCATCGGCGGGCGGCAGGCGGCCGAACTGGAGCCGCAGCCGTTTGAACTGCTGTTTGGTCAGCCCCTCGACTGATTCCGTTTTCACCAGAGCGCCTTCGCGGATGATGCCCACCCAATCGCACACCGCCTGCACTTCGGACAGGATGTGGGAGGAGAAAAAGACGGTACGGCCGTCATCTCTCGCCTCGCGCACCAGTTCCAACACCGTTTGCTGAACCAGCGGGTCCAGACCGCTGGTAGGTTCATCCAGAATCAACAAGTCGGGTCGGGCCATGAACGTCGCCACCACGCCCACCTTCTGCTTGTTGCCCCGCGAATACTCCTTCATTTTGCGCGTCACATCCAAATCCAGCCGGTCACACAACGAATTTCGGTAAGCGCGCTCAACTTTGCCTGGCTGCAAGGAAGACATCATGTTGAAATAGTCGCGGGCGCGCATGTCGGGGTACAAGCTCAATTCACCCGGCAAATAGCCGATGCGCCGGCGAATGGCGACCCCTTCCGTCTGGCAGTCCATGCCAAAAATACGAGCCTCGCCCCGCGTGGGCCGGATTACGTCCAGCAGCACCCGCTGCGTGGTGGTTTTACCCGCGCCATTCGGGCCGAGGAAGCCATATACTTCCCCCTTTTTCACGGTTAAATCAACGTCAATAATGCCCCGATGACGGCCGTAAAACACCGTCAACCCCCTGGTTTCAATCACATTTTCACTCATCATAAACTCCATCAATCCTGAGTCGGACTACCCTGTTGTTCCGCTTGATAGGCCAAAAACTTATCCAACAACATCGGCATTTCCCGTTCAAAAAACGCATATAAATCGCGCATATCCCGCAGTCGTTGACGGCTCTCTGGCGGCGAGTCCCGAAGAACCTCCAGACCCCGCTCCGCCAGTTGGCGCATCATCGCGATCTGATGACTGCGCCCCTTCATCGTCTTTGTCCACACATCCTCTTTTATGCGGTAATAATCTCGCCGCTCACCGGGCAGACTGATGCGTTCTGCCAGGCCGATCTGGATGAGTTGACGGGTGGCGGCGCTGATTGAGCTTTTGCTCATAGACAGCCCGGCTACCATATCCGGCATCGTCTGATGGGGCGGTTGGGCCGTTAACAGCCACGCCATAATTCGCCCAGACGACCGAGACATGCCTAATAATTCCATTTGCATAGCGAAATCTTCAATGTAACGCATCAATTCATCAGACATCTGCTATCTCCTGGTTTTGTGAGTGTCGAAATTCTAGCACGTTCTGTTTGTTCTGTAAATACCGAACAAACAGAACAGAAAATGTTGCGCTGTTCGTTCCTGCGTCAGAAATGGCCCGATTCAGGACGCACAACGCGAATTGTTCTACTACAAAAATTTCACAAATTCGTTTTTATGGTTAACCAGAATCGCCTGGGGTTCGATGGGGTGATCCGTCACCTCAAATCCCATGATGATGATTTCATCCCCGGTTTTGATCAGGCGCGCCGCAGCGCCGTTCATGCAAATGACGCCGGAACCGGGTTCGCCGGTGATGACGTAGGTTTCCAGCCGAACGCCGGAGGTATTGCTGACGATCAGGACTTTTTCGCCCGGCCACAGCCCCACTTTCTCCAGCAGATCGGCGTCAATGGTGATGCTGCCAATGTAGGCTAAATTGGCTTCGGTGACGGTGGCTTTGTGGATTTTAGATCGCAGGAGTTGTCTCATCTGTCCGTTAATCGTTGATTGTTATTTGTTGACTGTTGATTGTTAACAGCTTTCTCGTTTTTTGTACATCGGCTTGAATTTGAGCTTTGAGCCTGTCCAGGTCGTCAAATTTTTGTTCGGGGCGGATGCGGCGGACAAACGCCAGCTTGAGGGGACGGCCGTACAACTCCCGGTCAAAATCGAGCAGGTGGGCTTCGACGGTGATAGTTTGGCCGTTGACGGTGGGGCGGACGCCGACGTTGGTAGCAGCGAGATAGCGACGGCCGTCTACCCAGGCATAGGCCGCGTAAACGCCGTTGGCGGGCAAAATTTGCTCCTCCCAGACCGACAAATTAGCGGTGGGGAAGCCGATGGTACGGCCGCGCCGGTCTCCCATCACCACTTCGCCGGTGAGGTGATACGGCCGTCCCAAACAACCATTCACTTCGGCGATGTCCCCGGCTTGCAGACCGGCGCGAATCCGGCTGCTGCTCACCAGACGGCCGTCCCATTCCACCATGCCCGAAACCTGATGCACGGAAAAGCCTAGCTTGGGGCCAAGCTGGCGCAGGAAGGGAATCGTTCCCTCTCGTTTGTAGCCGAGTACGAAATTGCCGCCCCAAAGCTGGCGCAAATCCAGACTTTGCCGCAGTTGGGCCATGAAATCGGCGGCGCGGGTCAAGCGGATTTCTTCGGTGAAAGGCAGCGTGACGGCCAGGTCAATCCCCAGTTCGCCCAACAGGGCCACCCGGTCTTCGATGGTGGTCAAATAATAACGGCCGGCCAGCTTTTGCAGCACTCGCTTGGGATGAGGGAAGAAGGTGAGCACGGCCGTGCGCGCGTTCGCTTCTCTGGCTTTTTGCGCCATGCGGTTAAGCAGGCGTTGGTGGCCGCGATGAACGCCATCAAACGAACCAACGGCCACAAAAGTAGGCCGCTTGTCCGGGGCGCCGGTTAAAGCGTTAATGCGGAGGGTGGAATCGGTCATAAGTAATCAGGCGGGTTAAATGGGATCGAGGATTTTGCGGGCGCGCCAGCCATTGGGCCGCCGGGTGACGACGCCGATGAAGACCCCGGCCGGGTCGAAGGCGGCCGCCAATTCTTCAGATGGCTGGGTCGTCTGGGCGGGGATAGCACGGCCGTGTCGTAAATCTGTGGCGTCGGTCTGGTTCAAATCGAGCCGGGGCAGGTGGGCCACGGCCGTCGTCATGGGCATGAGATGCGCCTGCCAATTTTCCGCCGTCAAATCAGCCAGAGGGACGGCCTGGGCCACGCTGAAATCGCCGACGGCCGCGCGCCGCAGCGCGGTGATGTGGCCGCCGCAGCCCAATGCCCGCCCCAAATCGTGGGCCAGCGAACGAATGTACGTGCCGCTGCCGCACACCACGCGCAGATTGGCGCGCGGCGGCTCAAAATCGAGCAGTTCCAGTTGATGGATGATGACTTCACGGGTGGGGATGTGCGGCGTTTTGCCCTGGCGCGCCAGTTTGTACAAGGGCTGGCCGTTTTGCTTGATGGCGGAGTACAACGGCGGCCGTTGCTGAATCCGGCCTTGAAATTGAGGCAGGGCGTCTTGGAGATGGGCGGCGGTGATGTGGCGGTACGGCCGTTCGGCCACCACTTCCCCTTCCGCATCAAAGGTGTTCGTCTCCTGCCCCAGCTTCACCGTCGCCAGATACATTTTCTGCTGGCCTACCAGATACTCAATCAGCCGCGTGGTTCGGCCAACAGCCAGTAGCAGCACCCCTGTCGCCAGCGGATCCAGCGTCCCCGCATGGCCCACCCGGCGCGCGCCGCTCAACCGCCGCACCCGGTGTACCACATCGTGTGATGTGATGCCTGGCGGCTTGTCAATGTTCAAAACGCCGGTGGGGGTGATCATCGTGTCCAATCAGCTAATCTGATGCTGGCCCGTTCTGGAAAATCGCTTCCTGCTGGTGGATGGCCTCTTTGCTCATCGCTATCACCAGTTTTTCCGCTTTGGTCAGCGGGCCGGGCAAAGTGCAGCCGGCAGCCAGAGCATGGCCGCCGCCGCCCAGATTCAGGGCAATTTCGGAAACGCTGTAGGGCGGACGACAGCGGAAACCGACGCGGATGGAGCCATCGCCCATTTCTATCAAGACGGCGCTCATCGCCGCTTGTTGAATGTCAGCCAGGAAATTGACCAGCCCGGCTGTGCTGGATCCCATGTGACCGCTCTGTTCCCGCTCGGCATTGCTGATCGCAGTCCAGATGAGGCCGCCTTCTATTTTGGTGTTACCCAATCCGGCCCGCCATAAATGCAGGGCAGAGACTGGTTTCACATTTAAGGCTTGCATCGTGATGCGAGACAAATCAGCCCCGGCGGCAACCAGATTGCCGGCGATTTTCAAGGTTTTGGCATTGACGCCGGTGGTGCTAAAACTCAAGGTGTCAGTGACCAGCCCCGTTAATAGGCAGATGGCCATGTCTTGGGTAAACGTCAGCCCCGCTTCGATGAACAGGTCGTACAGCACTTCAGTGGTGGACACTGCTTTTTCGCCAACCAAGTTGATTTGGCCAAACCGGGTGTTGGTGATGTGGTGATCGATGTTGATAAGAAATGGCTTGGGGTTGGGCAAATTGGCGTATGCCTGTCCCATCCGCATTTCATCGCCACAATCCACTGATATGACCAGATCGTAGGTCATATCTGAATTGGGCGCTCGCTGAACCTGGTCAGTGAGGGGCAGGAATTTAAACCGCCTTGGGAGGTAGTCGTCACAAACGAGGGTGACGTTTTTGCCAAGTTGTGCCAATGCCACGCCCATGGCTGTCAAAGACCCAAACGCATCTCCATCTGGGCCAATGTGGGCAATGGTCAGGATTTGATTGGCATTTTGAATCGCCATCAAAATTTCTTCGGTTGTGGACACTTCGTTTGTCCTTTAGGAGACCTGTGAGGTTGGCGACCAAAGGCCGCTGGAAACCTCGCAGGTCTGAATGGTTACCCAGACACAACAGAAAGCTGTCGGTCTGTGAGGTAACAAACGAACAGCTTTTTTTTAGGTGTATTCCGATGATAAACTTAAAACTCGCTGGAATCCTCGGCGGCCGTATTCTCATCCAACGCTGGAATATCCAGGTCATCTAATATTCTATTGACTTCCTCAGCCTGGGCCAGCGTGGGGTCCCAGTGAAAGTGTAGTTGGGGAACTGTGCGCAGACGCACCCGCCCCGCTAACTCATGCCGCAAGTATCCCGACGCCTTGCCTAGGGCGGTCATGACCTCTTTCCGCCGCTCTTCAGCTCCCATCGCGTTGACATAAATATCGGCGTATTGCAGTTCCCGGTCAACCTGAACCCCGGTGACGGTGAGGCCTTGCAGACGCGGATCGTTCATTTGTCGTTGAAAAAGGTTGCTCATGATCAGATGAATTTGATCGGCCGTGCGTTGCTGGCGAATTTTAGACATGCTCTATCTATCTACCCTTTGCGAAACGTAAAATTCGATGATGTCGCCAGCCTGATAGTTATTAAAACTGCCGACATTGACGCCAAACTCAAATCCTGTCTTCACCTCGCGCACATTTTCCTGGAGGTGTTTGAGGCTGGTGACATCTCCTTCGTAAACCAGTTGAGCATCACGAATAACGCGGGCTTTGGCGTTGCGGCGGGCCTCGCCGGCGCGCATGTAGCAGCCGGCAATTTGGCCGACGTTGCGAATTCTGAAAACCTGGCGGACTTCGGCCCGGCCGGTGACGACATCGGCATAAACTGGATCGAGCAGCCCTTTGAGCGCTTTATCTACATCTTCGATGAGTTTGTAAATGATGTTGTAGCTGTTGATTTCGACGCCTTCACTGTTGGCGGCGGCGCGGGCGATGACGCCGGGTTCGACGTTGAAGCCTAGGATGACGG
The DNA here is from genome assembly GCA_024277135.1 of Chloroflexota bacterium. Taxonomy (GTDB): domain Bacteria; phylum Chloroflexota; class Anaerolineae; order Promineifilales; family Promineifilaceae; genus JAJRVV01. The sequence continues at coordinate 11,358 of JAJRVV010000124.1, forward strand.
CATTGGAGGCGGAGGCCAGCATGACATCGCTTTCAGTAATGTTGCCGGTGGCGGCGTGCATGATTTCGACGGCGACTTCATCATTGGTCAAATTTTCCAGCGAATTGATGATCGGTTCCAATGATCCTTGCACATCAGCCTTGATGACAAGGTTGAGAGTTTTGGAGTTTCCTTCTTGGAGTTGGGCAAAGAAATCATCCAGAGTAACCGCTTTGTCGGCTATGGTTTCCCCGGGACGTTTATCGGCTTCCAGGTTGGCAACCAGCTTGCGGGCTTCTTTTTCACTTTTGGCGGTGGTGAATTGGTCGCCGGCCTGGGGAATGCCGTTGAGACCGGCTACGGAGACGGGGGTAGATGGGGCGGCTTTTTTGACGGCTTTGCCGGTGTAATCGAACATGGCTTTGATACGGCCGTAATACTTGCCCACCAGCAGCGTATCCCCCTGGTTCAACGTGCCATTTTGCACCAACACGGTGGTCATGATGCCGCGCCCCTTCTCCTTCCTGGCTTCCAGGACAGTGCCGGATGCCTCCGCCTGGGGGTTGGCGCAGGGATTGAGGTCTTCCGCCACCAGCAAGATCGCTTCCAACAGATCGTCCATGCCTAAATTTTCTTTGGCTGACACTTGAATGATCATCGTATCTCCTTCCCACTCATCTGGGATGAGGCCATGTTCGCTGAGCTGCTGCATGGCGCGGGCCGGATTGGCCGTAGGTAGGTCAATCTTGTTGAGGGCGACGATAATGGGAACGCGGGCGGCCTTGGCGTGGTCAATGGCCTCTTTGGTTTGAGGCATCACGCCGTCATCGGCGGCCACCACCAAAATGGCGATGTCAGTTGCTTGAGCGCCCCGCGCCCGCATGGCGGTAAACGCCTCGTGGCCGGGCGTGTCTAGAAAGGTGATGATCTGACCATTGTACTTGACCTGATAAGCGCCGATGTGTTGGGTGATGCCGCCTACTTCGCCCGTTTGCACACTGCTGGAGCGGATGATGTCGAGTAAGGAGGTTTTGCCGTGATCGACATGCCCCAGCATGGTGATCACGGGCGGGCGGGAAACCAGGTCTTTTTCTTTTTCATCAGCGAGAACCTGCCGCCAGGCTGGTTTATCGAAATCTTCTTCGGCGTCTTCTTCCTCAACGGTGGCGGTGGAGTGGATTTCAAATCCCATCTCTTCAGCCACGATGGCAGCCGTGTCGAAGTCAATTTCCTGATTGATGTTGGCCATGATCCCGTTGCGCATCAATTCTTTGATGACGTCAATGGGACTGGCATCCATCAATTGGGCCAGTTCGCGGACGGTGAGAAAATCGGGAATTTCTATTAACGTTTTTGTCTGGGTCATGCTTACTCTTCTCTACTCTGTTAATGGCTCCCGATCTTGATTCCTCAAATGGTTGATGGGAACCGGTTTTTGGGCGGCGATGGCGGCTAAATCTGCGCGGCTCAGGTTGGTCTTGAGCGCCTGGTTGAGGAGACGGCCGCTTGCTGCTACTTGATCCCAACATGTCGAATCTGAACACAAGTAGGCGCCACGGCCGTTTCGCTTGCCGGTGGGATCTACCACCACCCCTTCATCCGATGTGCGCACAACGCGGGTTAATTCTCGTTTGTCCTTCTTTTGGCGGCAAACGACACAAGTGCGTTGGGGCACATGCTTCTGCCGCGACGGCCGTTCCTTGCTCATCAAATTGTAAAGTTAAAAATCAGTGTTCAGTTGGCTTACTGTCCACTGAATACTGATTACTGGTACTAGAGGTCATCCTCGTCAAAACTATCCCATTCTGTGCGGTCACGACTGCCTTTACGTTTCCGCTTGACGACCACCTCGCCCATATCCTCATCAAAGACCAACTGCTTACCTTTGCGCGCA
>JAJRVV010000125.1 GCA_024277135.1 Chloroflexota bacterium
TATGTCCTAATTCCCACTTCTTTTTTCAATGGTCTGGTGGATTCTATGTGCTACACCACTTGAAATGGATAAAGTCGAGAATAAAATACTCCTTTTTACTAATTACCGGCGGGTAACTGCGCCGGATACCGGTTGCTTTGGGGTTGTTTGGTTTTTTGTTGTTGCCTCACTTCCCTCCCTTTGTGGTTAAACCGTAGCCGTAAGGGAACAGGGGCGTGTCTTCTGCGGCGCAGGCAGGTATCTGGTTCATGCTGCGCGGCCAGGTGAAGGGCAGCTTGCCGCTGAAGGGATAATCGCCAAAGAGAACGTCGCTGATGCCCTGCCCTTCGCTGCCCGGCAGCCAGGCGGCAATGAAGGCGTCGCAGCGGGGCAGGCAATCGGTGATGATGAGCGGCCGTCCCGAATAGAGGATGACAATGAGCCGGCGGCAATGGGGGCGCGCGCGCTCGATGAGGGCCAGATCGCTGGCCGGCAGGGTCAGGTCAGCCCGGTCGCCTACCCCTTCGGCGTAGGGCGGTTCGCTCAGGACGACGATGCCGGCGTCGGCCGTTAGGTTGGCGGGGAAACGGCCGTCCGGTTGATAATTGACGGCCGTTTCCGCCGCCACCGTTTCCCTCACCCCTGCCAGGAACGTGGTACCCGGCGTAATTGGCCCGCTTTTTCCCTGCCATTCGATTGTCCAGCCGCCGCATTGCAGACCCACGTCGTCGGCCGCCGCGCCGGCCACCAGAAGGCGCGGCGTGTTTTTGGGCAGCGGCAGCGCCCCCTCATTTTTCAGCAAGACGAGGGAGCGGCGCACCGCTTCGCGGGCTACCTGGCGGTGCGCCTGACAGCCTACTTGCGGCAGGAGGGATTCGTCGCCCCACGGCTGCGCAAACAACCCCATTTCCTCCTTCACTGCCAGAATACGGCGTGCGGCGTCCTCAATCCGGGCCAGCGGCACGTCCCCCTTTTCTACAGCCTGGGTCAAGGTCAAAATAAAACGGCGGTAATCAAAGGGAACCATGATCATGTCCAGACCGGCGTTGACGGCCGTGACCACACAGGTATAAAAATCAGGGTCAAGCTGATCAATCGCCATCCAGTCCGAGACCAGGAAGCCGGTAAAACCCATTTCCCGCTTGAGAACGTCGGTCAGCAAGTATTTGTGAGCGTGCAGCTTCAAGCCGTTCCAGCTGCTGAAAGAGACCATGATGCTGCGCGCTCCGGCCTCAATCGCCACCTGGTAAGGGGGCAGATGCACGGCGCGCAACGTCGCTTCGTCGCCGTTCATATCCCCCTGGTCAATCTGATACTGGCTGCCGGCGCGCTGCCAGTTGTCCTGAATCCATTCGTATTGCCCGGCGCTGCCCCAGGCGGCGCCCCCGTCCCCCACAAAATGTTTGGCGCAGGCCAAAATTGCCTGGCGGTGACTCAGGCCGCTGTAGTCGTCAGCCTCTTGCAAGCCGCGCACGGCCGCCGCGCCCATTTCCGAGACAAGATCGGTTTGCTCGCCAAACCCTTCGTAAGTACGCCCCCAGCGAATGTCTTGCGGCACGGCCACACAGGGGGTAAAGTTCCAATGGACGTGGGTGGCGCTTAGTTCAACGGCCGTTATCCGGCCAATCCGCGCTGCCAGTTCCGGGTCGTGGGTTGCTCCCAGCCCCACGTTGTGCGGGAAAATCGTGGCCCCCGCCACGTTGTTGTGGCCGTGTATCGCATCTACGCCGTAAAGCAGCGGGACGCCCAGACGGGAGCGCAGAGCGGCTTCCTGAAAACGGCGCGTCATCCTGGCCCACATTTGCGGTGTGTTGGGCGCGGGGCTGCCGCCGCCGCCGCTCAAAACAGAACCGATGCCGTATTCAGTCACCGCTTCCGGCGTGATGCTATTTTTTTCCACTTGCGTCATCTGGCCGATTTTTTCAGCCAGCGTCATCTGCGACAGTAAAATGTCCACGCGCTCAGTGTCAGACGTGCTGCTTTCCTGGAACGATACGCTTTGATAGCCGGTCATATATTTTCCTTGTTTTATTTGTGTCGTTACCGAAAAAATGGGATGGTTCAGTAACCCGGAAAAACAACTTGACACTTTGTAGGGCGATTTTGTAAATCGCCTTCTGGACGATTTGCAAAATCGTCCTACAAAAGGGGAATTTGAACCATCCTGAAAAAATTGTAAAGAATACGAAGATCGCCAAGATTCACCAGAGAAAAAATCCGGCAAAGCCGCGCAATCCGCGGCTTTTTTCGGAAGACTCACTTATCAACGCCGGTAAACACAATCCCTTGCAGAAAAACACGTTGGGCGAAAAAGAAAATGAGTAACGGAATAACGGCCGAGATGAGTGACGCCGCCTGAATCAAATTGGTTTGTTGGGAATACAAATTGTTAAACGCTGTCAAGCCGACTGTAATGGGAAACTTGTCGGGATGGCCGGCCAGATAAACGAGCGGTTCAAAGAAATGATTCCAGGCAAAAAAGAAGTGGAACATGGCAGCGGCCGTCAGCGCCGGGACAGATTGGGGCAGAATGATCTGCAAAAAGACCCGCAGCGGGCCGGCGCCGTCAATCGTGGCCGCTTCATCCTGTTCGCGGGGGATGCTCATAAAGAATTGGCGCAGCAGGAAGATGTTGTACCCGTTGGAAAAGAAAGCGGGCACGATAAGAGGCAGCCAGGTACCCACCCAGCCGATGCGGTTAAAGATGGCGTAGGTGGGGATGAGCGTCACCGCGCCCGGCAGAATGATGGTAGCCATAACAATCATAAAAAGGGCGTTCTTCCTGGGAATGGGAAAGCGGGCAAACCCGTAAGCGACCAATGCGCCTGCGCCTACCACGCCAATGGTGCTGAGGATGGCGTAGATCAGGGTATTGGCCAACAGGCGCACAAAGTTGATTGTCTGCCACGCTTCCGGGTAATTGCCCCACTGAGCGTCGAATTTCCAGTTGCGTTCCAAGGTGCGCCAGCGGCCTTCCCAACGGATTAGTCCCGCTTCCGGGTTTTGGGGATCAATAAACTCGGCGTATTCCCGGCGTTTGACGGCCAGCCCCCAATTGTATTCCCGGCCGCCATCCCGGCAGTCAGGTACGGTTAACGCGGCCGGGTCATACCCCCAGGGAATGGGATTGCCGGCCGCATCGCATTCCACCACCCGGTAAATTTTGTACTCTGCGCCGTCATGGGTAAACGTTTCTTCCGAAGCCGGCCACCAGGGCGCGCCGGAATTGGTGATCTGATTATCTGTTTTCAGCGACGTGACGATGCCGTACACGAGCGGCATCAGGAAGAAAAACAGCACAACCAGCGTCAGGCCGGTGAGCAAAATGGTGTTAACGGCCTCGCGGGCTTTTTTGGAAAGGCGCGGGCGGGCGCTGCGCTGCCGGGCGGCCATTATGATTCCTCTGCTGCGTAATGAACCCAGTAGCGGGCTGTACCGAATAGAATAACGGTCAGGCCAAGTGCTACCAGAAAGATAAGCCAGGCAATGGTGGCCCCGTACCCCATGTTAAAAAAGGAAAAGGATTGTTTGTAGAACCAGACGGCAATGAAGCGGGTGGCCCCTTGCGGCGACCCATCCCCTCCGTTGAGGACAAAGGGCACCAGGAAATATTGCATCAAAACGATAACGCCGATGATAAGATTGTAGAAGATGACGGGAGAAATCATGGGCAGGGTGATGTGAACCAGCTTTTGCAGAAAGTTGGCCCCGTCAATGTCGGCCGCTTCGTACAGTTCGGTAGGCACGCCTTGCAAGCCGGCCAACATGATAATCATGGCGTTGCCCACGCTCCACAAGCCTATCAGGGCGTAGGTATAGTAGATAAGCTGCGGGTCTTGCAGCCAGCGGATACCTTCGACGCCAATCGCTTTGATGCCCAAGACGTTTTGCAGAAAGAGGTTGAGCCAGCCGGTTTGCTCGTTCAAAACGCCGCTCCAGATGAGGGTGGCGGCGACGCCGGGGATCATCATCGGGGCGTAGAACAGGGCGCGCATGAAGATTTTGCCTTTGACGTGCCGGGAGTTGAGCAGCAGAGCCAGGAACAAGGCAAAGATCATGCTGGCGGGGAGGGCAATGGCGGCAAATTTGAACGTTTTACCAAAGGAATCCAGCACTTCCGGGTCTTCCAACAGGGCGCGCCGCCAGTTGTCCAGCCCGACAAATCGGGCTTCGTCCGGCGTAGCCAGGTTGAAGTCGAACAGGGAGAAGCCAAAGGAAGCGGCCATAGGCAGCAGGTAAAACAGCAGAAAGCCTATGATCCAGGGGCTGATGAATATCAAGCCCCAGCGCTGTTTGTAACGCAATAAGCCGGACGTTTTTTGGCCTTTGCTTGTAGGGGTGGGCACGGCCGTATCCCTTACCGTCGTCATGCGAAACCGCCTCCGAGTTAGTTGACAGTCACCTCCCAGGTGACTGTCAACTAAACAAGCTTGCTAATTTTCAGCAGCGTCAAATATCGCCTGAAGGTCGGCTTGCAGCGTCTCCACTTCGGCCGCAAAATCCAGATCAGGCTCGTTAGCCAGCCGGCTCCAGAATTCATTATAACGATCCGTCGTTTCCAGGAAACTGGGCATCCAGCTTTCGTGGTTGGGATTATCGGCGTAAGCCATGCTGTCTACCACCACCTGCCAGTTAATCTCCTGGTCGGGGAAATTGGTTTGCCCATATTCGTTTAACCAGGTTTCCTGCAGGTCGAGGCGGGCGGGCATCCCGCCGTAGATGTTGAGCAGTTCGGTGGAAACTTCCGGGCTAAGGAGGTAGGTCAGCACGGCAAACGCTTCTTCCGGGTGTTCGCTGCTCTTCATAATGCCAAAGGTATCGGCGTGCATCTTGGAGGTGATACGGCCGTTATAAGCCGGCGTGGCCGCTAAATCCCAGGCAAAATCTACGTCGCCCAACGCCCAGGTCGCCACGTACCACATGTGCAGGTGAACCATCGCCAGGTTGCCGGAAGAGAACGGGCCGCCGGGGCCTTGCAGGAAATCAGCCCCTTCATAAGGGCCGTTGGGGATAAACCAATCTTTCCACCAACCGTCATACGTCCATTGCCATGCTTCGTACCAGTTGTCAGGGATTTGGGCGTTGCCATTTTTGTCCACCAGAGAGCCGGGGCCAAAGAAAGTGCCCACGCCGCGCAAATCAGTCCATTGGTTCATCCAGCCAAACTGGACAATTTGCTCCGGATCAAAATCGGGGCTGGTCGCGTCATTCCCGTTGGCGTCAACAGTCAACTGCATCGCCAGGTCGCGGAGGGTATCTACGTTCCACGCCCGTTCGTTGCCGTCTGCGTCCACGTAAGGCGCGCCATATTCCTGCGGCGGATAAGCCAGGCCGGCCTCGTCGAACAAATCTTTGTTGTAAATGACAAAAGAGGGGAAGATAGCAAAAGGAATACCCAACTGCCCCTCTTCCTGAACTTGGTAGAATTCAACCATCGCCGGGTCAAAGTCACTCAAGTCGTAGTTGTTGGCGTCAATCAGGGGTTGCAGGTCAAGCCAGGCGCCCTTGAAGCTATCACGGCCGCGAATACCAACCGGGCCGACAATATCCGGCGCATTGCCTCCGGCGATCTGGGTAGCCAGCGTGTCATACGCCACTTCATTGTCCACAATTTCCAGCGTCAGTTCAATTTCATCCTGCGAGGCGTTAAATTGATCCACTATCGCCTGCTGGGCGTCAATGGTCGGCTCGTCGGAACCGGCGCCCAGGCCCACAAACCAGCGAATCTGCACTTTTTCTGTGGCGGGGGCTTCTTCCTCGGTCGTTGTTTCTGTTGATTCGGCCGTGGGTTCTGCGGCCGGTTCTTCGGCTGTTGTCTCTGCCGGTTCAGTGACCGGTTCTTCAGGCGGGGATTCCTGGACGGCTGATTGGCCGCCGCTGCATGCAGCCAACGTTATGCCGGTCAGAATGAGCAAAACTATAAAAAACCATCTTGTCTTTTTCATTTTTTATTCTTCTCCAAAAGGGTTCCGGAGATTGGTTCATTCTTCAAGAATGAACCAATCTGAATTATCAGGGGTTTGCCGGTATTGTCAGATGATCTTGTCGCGCGCACCTCCTTTAGGAACAGAACGCAGACTCAGGCGGTTGAGGCAGATAAAAACGGGTAGAATGTTGGGGGAATTTGCGTTCATCCTGAAAAGTTGTGTTGCACCGGGTAAACTTCCGGGAGGCAATTTGTTTGAAAGCGTTTTCAGATATAGATACAAAAATACTGTTTTCTTGAAAGCGATTTCATAAATAATAGCGGATTACCCCTGTTGTGTCAAGAAAAACAACTTTTTAAGAAACCGCTTTCATGCTATAATGATGACTTAAGAGGAATTTATGGCGCATAACAAAAGAATTACCATTCAGGACATTGCAGACAGGGCGCAAGTTTCCAAAAGTACCGTTTCCCGCGTCCTCAACGACAGCACGCCGGTCGCCCCGGAAAAACGGGCGGCCGTTCTGGCCGCTATGGCGGAATTAAATTACCAGCCCAACATCTTTGCCCGGGGGCTGGCCGGCGGCCAATCCATGACGGTGGGCGTGCTGACGCAGCAGATCGGCAGCCCGTTTTATGATGCGATTGTGCGGGGGGTGATCCAGGGTCTCGCGGGCAGCCATTACTCACCCATCTTTGCCGACGGGCAGTGGCAGGCAGATATTGAAAAGGAGGCGGTGCAGACGCTTTTGGAGAGGCGGGTGGACGGCCTCATCGTTATCGGGGGGCACAGCCCAGGGGAATTGCTGCGCCGCCTCAATGAGCAACTCCCTGTGGTTGTTGCGGCGCGGCGGGTACCGGAACTGATTGACCGGTGTGTCTGCGTGGACAATTTTCAGGCCGCATACCAGGCGGTCCGTTATCTGGTTGAGGCCGGCCACGAACATATTGCGCACGTTACGGGCATAATGACTCAGCCCGATGGCGTTACCCGACGGGATGGGTACGTCCAGGCATTAACGGACGCCGGACTTGACCCGAATCCGGCGCTTATTGTTGAAGGGAACTTCCGGCGGCAATCGGGGGTGCTGGCTGTGGAAACGCTGCTGATGCGGGGGCAGGCGTTCAGTGCTATTTTTGCCGCCAATGATCAGATGGCTTTTGGGGCGCGCCTGGCTCTCTTCCGGCGCGGCATTCGCGTGCCGGACGATGTGTCCATCGTGGGGTTTGACGATCAGCCGGATTCCGCCTATATGACGCCCCCTTTGACGACAATCCGGCAGCCGGCGGTGGAAATGGGGGAAACGGCCGCCCAATTTCTGCTGCACTTGCTTAAGGGAAAGCCTTTTGAAAGGCCGGCGCTTTCTACGGAGCTAATCATTCGGGAATCAGTTGCCCGATTTCGTTGATTTCTGGCAGCGAATTTTTAGGCAGGTTAACGGCCGTACCGACAAAACCCAGCTACCGGACATTCCCCGGCCGCCGGGCAGGTCGTCTGGTTTGCTTTCCTCTGGGCGCAGCCCCGCCGCCCTAGCAAATCCAGCGGCGCAAAAATCTCCGCAGAGACTTGCCTGCCGGAGATTTGCAGCGCGGCCAGCGCCCTTTTGCCCGCCGGTGAGGGCGGCGCAGGCAGCCGGGCGGCTCCGGTTAGCGGCTGCCCACCCGCAGACGCCAGGCCGCACAGCCAGCGCGGCCCTGTTTGCCGTCCGGAGAGGACGGGGAACGTTGCCTTGTTGTTTTGTAACATTTGCCAGAGGGCGGGGGCAGAAAAATCGTAATCTGCCAGCAAGCGGGACACAGAACCGGCGGCGCGCATGACCAACGCCTGCCCGATGCGCTGCCAGACAGTGGCTTCGCTTTTGGCTTTTTGTGTCAGCCGATATTCTCGCAATGGTTCGAGCAGTGTATTCGGCCGGGCGTAGGCCAAAACCTGCGGGTCGAACAAATCCGGTTTGGCGGCGTAAGCGGCGCGGGCGGCCGGCCATAACCGGGCCGGATCGCGCCCGCCGCTTACGGTGTAGGTCAGCGTCAGCCAGGCCAGATGGGCGTCTTCGCCGCGAGTAAGCGTTTCCGGTAAAGGCCAATCCGGTTGGGCGACGCCCCACAAGCCGGTTTCCCGGTAAGCGGTGAGAAGTGTTTGGCGGACGGCCGTTATCCGTTCATTCGTCATGTTCGTGAGAAGCGTGGTCGTGTCCTGCGTTTTGCAAAAATTCCCGCTCTGACGACTCCTTAACCTGCTCCGCCGGAACCCAGCCGCTTATCTCCCCAGCTACTGCCTGCACCAGCCACCAGTCAGGCGCAGTCGGATCCAAAAGGGTAACAGGGGAGACGTTGGGCAGCCAGGCAATCGCCTGTCCGTCCGGTTGGTCATAAAGCGGAATGAGGGTCGTATCAGGTAGATAGAGGTAAGCGGTGCGGCGGACGTAAAAATCCGGCAGCCAGCCGCTTTCCCCGCTGACCAGTTGCACGTGGTAAAAGCGGCGCAGCCCTTGCGGGCCGTTCTGCCGGATGGCGTCTACCCAGGCGGGCTGGCCGGTGTCCACCTGCCCCTGCCCCGCCGCAGCCGGTTCGGGGGCAGCCAGCAGGGTCAGGCGGGGCGTTTCCATCAGGCCGTGTTCATCTACGCCGCTGACCAGTACCCACAGCGGGCCAGGTTCGGTGGGAAGGGTTTGTCCGGCGTCGGTTTGGAGGGGTACGGCCGTAGGCGGAGAGGGCACATACGCCGCGGGCGAAACCCCGCAGCCCGCAGCGCCTGCGATGAGAAACAGCAGCCAAAAGAAAGAACGTCTCATAGGGGACATCAGGCCGGAACAGAACAATAATGCTGTTCCGGCCTGAGCCTGTTATTCATTTAGTTATTTGCCGCGCCCTTCGTCGGTGTGCCCATCGTGGGCGACCATGCGCCGCCATCCGGGGTGCGGTACCAGGATTTATTGACAGAACTGTTACCGTAGCTGTAACTGTCCACCACCGTGGCCCCATCCGGCATGAGCAGCCGGGCGTCATCACCGCTGTTGTTAAAGAAGCGGCTGGTATCCATTGTCCAGTAGCCGCCAGCAGAGATAATCGTGCCGGAGGGGATTTGTTTGGGCGAACCGCCGCCATTGGCGATGTCGTCAATCCAGGCCCCGGAGATGTCAATATCTTGCGGGGTGGGATTGTACAATTCAATCCATTCCGGGTTGCCGCTGCTGGGGCGGGGCATCACTTCGTTAACCAGAATATCGCTCACGTCATAAGCGCCGGGTGGCGGCGGCGGGTCGCTGGCCACGTAAGCCGTACCGTTGATGGTGTAATTCACCCCGTCCGTGGAGCGCAAAATGATGTCGCCGTCCACGATAACTGACGCGCCATAATTACGAGTAGTGTCGCACAGGTTGGTCAGGTACACGTCCCCGGTGAGCAATAGCCGATCCAGTACCGCCTGAGCCGGATGACCAAACGTGTTGCTGCCACAAGAGATGAGCGAGGCGTCCGGGTTGAGCGCGTCCACGTAGGTCTGGCTGGTGGAGTGGCCGGAGCCGTGATGGTTGGCCCGCATTACATCCACAACGCCAAAGCGCGGAGCCAGGACAGATTCTACGTCATTGTAGGTATAGCCGAACTGGCTGGTGTTGTATTCGCCGTCAGAATCGCCGGCCGTGGCGTAATCAATCTGGCCGTAGCGGATTTTCAGGGCGATGGAGTAATCGTTTTCGCTGGGCGGCGTGGAATCGTTGGTGTGGTCGCCTTGCAGCGGCGTCACGCCATCGGCCATCACCACACCGTCGGCGTCCACCTGCACAATTTCCACCACGGCGTTGGCGTCGGGCGGGTCAATCTGGGTGGTGGAGTAAAGTTGGGCGATTTCCCGGATGGGGTAGATGTTGCTGTTGGCCGGATTGGTAGCGTAGCAGAGCCAGTTGCGGGCTGTGCCGGATTGGGTACCAGCGTTGTGCCAGACAATTTCCAAGTCAGGATCGCACAAGCCATCAGCCGCGCCGCCGCCGGAACCGTCTACCCAAACGCCGGAATCCCGGTCTATGATTTTGTTGAAGGTGATGCCCTCGTTTTCCATCAGGCCCCAAAAGCCACCGTAACCGGCGTAGCCGATATGATCCAGGTGCAAATGGCTGAGAACGCCGACGTCAATGGTGGAACCGCCGGTGATGGCCTGGATTTTCTGGGCAATGTAAGCTGCGCCGGCGCCGGTGTTCCAGGAGGCTTCGCGCACGTCAATGAGGATGGTGAAGCCGGAGGGGAAGATGATAAGCTGGCTGTCTCCCTGCTCTACGTCAAAGACGCGAATCTCGAATGTGCCGGGTACCCAGGGGGTATCCCCTGTGCCGCTGTTGCTGGCCCCTTTGGTAGGGGCGTCGCTTTCCACGCCGCTCCAGGTTCCCCCGTCGGGATAGCGGTACCAGGAGTATTCAGCGGTGGCGGAACTGTAGCTGGTGCTGTCCAGCACGGCTTGAGAACTGTCCAGAAAGCGAACGTCGTCGCCGCCATTGTTGAGGAAGTTTTGAAATTCCATGACGTAAAAGCCGTTGGCCGGGATGATGGTATTGGCGGGGATTTGCTTGGGCGAACCGCCGCCATTGGCGATATCGTCAATGTAGTACCCGGAGATGTCCAGGTCGCTGGCGGTGGTGTTGACCAGTTCCACCCATTCGGTGACGCCGCTGTTGGCGACGTATTCGTTGATGAGAACGTCACCGGGGTTGGGTGGGTTGGCGGCAGCAACCTGGCTGAGGGGCAGCCAGAACAGCAGGAACAAAGCCAGTAAAAACAGTTGGGGACGATATTTTTTGCGCATATGGTACTCCTTGTTCTATGCGGCTCCCGGACAATAAATAGAAAAACGGCCGTTGCGGGGAAACGGCCGTTAAGCAGACGATATGAAAAGCTGAGAAGCAGTTATGTGGGTAACAGCCAGACGTGAAAGAGACATACGAAACAACGAGTGTGTCAGGGGTGCAACTAATTTGTGAGGCTGCGATGTGTGAAGCGATGCTTTTACGTTTACTATATCAGAAGCGATTCATACGGAATGGAATGCGGCTTGCATTATAAAGGGAATTATTTGATGTGCAACTGTTGCTTTGACGGCCGTAACAGGCCAATCCGGGCAGAGAGGCGGCGCGTAACCGCGCCGATGGGGTGAATCTCCTCCTGTTTCCAGACAAGTGGCTGCTTGTGGCGAAGTACATTCACGATGAGCGGTTATTCTGTCTGGGCCAATTTTTCCTGAAAGGAGGCCGCGCAAATGCCAATTTTCAAAACCGGTGATATGTGGTCAGTCTACGATAATACAGACCTGTTTGTCATCACAACCAACGCCACGATAAAACGAAACGGGGCGTTAGTAATGGGCCGGGGCATTGCCCGACAAGCCCGCGACCGTTTTTTAGGACTCGACGCCGCATTAGGAAAACACATCCTGAGCGTTTGCGGTAACCCTTCGACGCGGCTCAGGACAGGTCAAGGGCAGTACGGCCTGCTCGTTAGCCCGCGTTGGCCGAAAGCCGGGTTGGGCGCTTTTCAGGTAAAGGGACATTACAGCCAACCGGCCAGTTTGGCGCTCATTCGGCACAGTGTAGATGCTTTGTGCGCCTGGTGCGTCGCACATCCTAATGCCTTGGTAGCGTTAAACTTCCCCGGCATCGGCAACGGCCGTCTCTGCCGTGAAGATGTTTTGCCTATTCTCATGCAACTGCCCGAACAGGTTGTCATCTGGGAATATCCTCCAGCAGGCAGGGAGAAGCGGCAATGAGTAACCCTGATTGGAATTTGCAGGTGAAAATTGGAAACGGTCGTAAAGACACCGGCGCCCATCATCGCGCCATCAATGTAGCCCAACAACTACTGGCGATTGACCGTTGGCCTGACCATTCTAATACCCTCATCGTCATCCATGATGCCTGTGACCCTTCGGTTACACTCAGGGCAGGCTCTGCATCGTCAATTGCAGATGTCCGGTCAGGGTGTGTATCACGCAGACTACAATGTGGTCGTGTATCCGGCCGCCCATGACTTGATACGTGGTCGGGATTATGGGATTCATCCGTTGACCGACTCATTCCGGCAGGTGCATAACCTATAGCATCCTCCACCCTATTCATCGGAGCAACCATATGGAAGCACTCAAGACGCAGATAAAGACGTTGCCTACCATCACGGTGGGCGACGAGCGTTACCTTTCCTACCAGGCGGTCACCGATACAGTGGCTGCTTTTTTATTTCCCAGTCTACCTACCGACCAGATTGACGCAAATAGATACCAACGTATTCTGGAAACGGCCGATACCCTCTGCCGCGAATTAGGCTACCCCCACGTTGAAAAACTAACACCGCCCGATGTGGCCTTTTCCGACATGGGTTTGTATTTCGGCAGCGCCCCAACTGCTTGCCCGGCTGAGGAAGTAGATGTCATCATGGTCGGTCCCGGTCGGGTCGAGATGATGCGGGACGGCTTGCTTCTGGATGCTCGCTTAAGCCGGCTTGGCTTGGATGAAGTCACCCGGCAGCATTTCAAAATCCCGGTCACCGCCTCCGATGGCGTGATTGACCTGATGCGCCGTGCCGTTGAATCCGACTGGCCTAGCGACTATCGTGGTTTGTGGCATGATATTTTGGGAATGTCTATTGCCGGAGGTAAAGACATCAGCCCCAACGAACGCCTCTTCACCGTCATCATACGCGGCGTGGGGCAACGGCGGTATTGGCAGATGAAAGCTGTCTTGAAACATGACCATGCCGGTAACCCGTACCTATCCATCATGTTGGCCGACGAGCCAGACAAAGAGAAGCTGTTTGAGTTAGGTCACGTCGTCATGACGCCGGGTGCGGCGGCGTTGGGTGTGGATTTTGCCCCATTCTTAGCCAGACATGCACAGGGCGATTGGGGTGAGTTGGATGCGTTCGACAAGCGGCAAAACGATACGGCCGTCAAAAAGGGGTATCGCATCCTGTCAGCCTATGATGTGCCTGTGTCTGGCAGGGGGACCGAGCGTATTTGGATTATTACCGAAGCCGACAGAAGCGTTACAACAGCGCTGCTTCCGAGGGAATATTGACGCTGGTTAAAAGATGGTACAATAAAAGCAGACCCGGCAATGGAGGATACGTCTATGGCTCAACAGATACTGTTCAATCCCCCTCATACTGACATGGAATTATTGCGTTTGCGCCTGACACTCACGCCGGGGCAGCGTCTTCAGGCGATGTTTGACGCCCGTTTTTTGCTCGTGGGCATGATTCGGGGGCGGCTGCGGCAACAATACCCTGAGCTTTCCGACGTTGAGCTTAACTTGAAAGTGCTGGAGGAAATTGAACGTGTCCAAAACGCCAAGTTCCGGCCTCAACTTATTCCTTGACATTTTACTCACGCTGGAACGTTTGGAAATCCCTTACGCGATCATTGGCGGATTTGCTGCAACGATGTATGGGATAACGCGCGCTACCTTTGACATTGATATTGTTGTCAATCTGGAAGAAAAACACATTCAGGCGTTAGCGGCGGCGTATCCTTTTCCTCGCTATTACGCCGATCCGTACCAGATGCGGAATGCAATGGAAATTGGCAGTTCATTCAACATTATTGACAGCAGTCGCGGCGAAAAAGCAGATTTGTTTCCCTTGACGATGGATCTTCGTTACAAACCCGCTTTTGACAAACGTATTCGGCGCATGGTGGATTTGCCGGGTATGGAACCGTTTGCTGTTTGGGCAGCGCGGCCGGAAGACGTCATTGCGGGAAAATTGATGGCTTGGGATGAAGGCCGTTCCCAACGGCACGGTTCAGATATTTTCGAGATGATGCTGTCTTATTATCTTGGCGGAGAAACAGACCTGGATTTTGACGAAGCATACGTGGACAAACGAGCTGGCGAGATAAGCCAGGAGGCGGCAGATTTTTGGCATTTGCTTAAGAATGCAGCGCGTGAGGAATCTGCCCGCCAGTAAAACAGCAAAAATCGTTTACCTTTCACTTTATGTGCCAGCCCGTTACGAGGCTGGCATTTTTGTTTTGAGACATTTTTCGGCCCATCCTCAGCGGCCGTTTTACGAAGAAACAACGATCCTCTCTTCCTTAATATAAGGGCGGAAATGACGCATACGAAGGAGACCCCATGACCCTGAACATTCCCATCAAAAACCTGAAACAGCACCCGGCGCAAATGCGTACCGTGTATGACATCGAAAGCATGGCGACGCTGTGCCTGCAAATCTACGAACGCGGTCTGGATGAATGGCAGACCCTGTTAGCTTCACCAAACGGTGAAGAGGGCACGTACTTCATCGTATCGGGACACCGGCGGCAGATGGCTCGCCTCCTGGCCTGGGCATTGGCCGATTGGGCGACCGACCATCCCGACAAGGAAATTTCCGTCGAGGTCGCCAGCGCCATGATTACCACCCTGGTCAACTCCCTCGGCTCATTGGAGAAAGTCATCGTTGCCCTCCTGGAAAAATATGGCGACCGGGAAATCCCCGTCGTTCTGTTTGAAGGCAGCAAGAAAGCGGAGATTTTAAGCCTGCAAGCAGCCAACTACGGCGCCGAACAGGCAGACATGATGGGCATCGCCCACAGTTTCCGCCAGGCGCTGGAAGCGGGCGCGACGCCGGAGGAGATTGGGCGCAACTGCGGCCAGAGCGTTCATTACGTCCATAACTACCTGGCCTTGACCGACATCCCGCCGGAACTGGCGCAGCGTATCGTCGCCGGCGAGCTGCCAATGAGCGTGGCGCGGACGGTGGCCGACTTGCCCGAACCGAAGCGCAGCGGCCTTTCCGTTTTCATCCTGGCGAATGAACCGGGGAAGCTGACGGCGAAACCTGTCAAGGATTGCGTGGCGACGCTCAAGAAATGGTCGGGGCTGCAAATGCCGCTGATGGTCAAGCATCAATCGCAGCGGAACATCGCCCGCGCCTTGATACGCTTGTGGGGACAAGTGGCCGAAGTGTATCCCGAAGACGCTTACGCCGCCGCCGCGATGCTCATCTACCGCAACTTGCATGACGAGCCGTGGCGCAATAAAGAAAAGTTGACGCTCTGGTTCCAGGCGTTGGGCGGCGACACGTATTTTACAAACAGTCGTATTAACTGGACGGCCGTTGTCGAACACCTCATCACCGGAGTTTCCTGCGAGACCTGTCCCATTGCCCAATTACCCCGGCAGCCGCTCCGCTTCGATCTGGCCAAAGGTCAGGGCGGCTCATTGGGAATGCCCTGCCGCATCGGCGAAGAAAGTACGCGCTGTATTCACGGATTGGCTGTCACAGATCCCTTCGACTGCCGCGTTCCCTGGGAGTGGAGCCAGCACCCCGGCGTAGTCAATGAGGGCGGCGATTACCGGGTCAAAAGCTATGAGGATTTGCTCGAAGCATGGCGAGCACAGGCGGAGAAAGAACAGGTGGAAGATGAAACGGCCGTGGCAGCGGAAACGGCCGTGCCGAAGAAGGCGGATGACAGTGTGCCGGACGCGCAGCCAAAGGAAATACCGATAGCACCAAATCAGACAACTGCCGCCACAACGCCACCACCGGAAAAGGATGCGCCCATTGTCAGGCAGCGCGCCCAAATCGCCGGCTTCATGAAGCAGCACGAGCAACTGGCCGCAAACCACCCCTTTGCCACGTTATGTGGCTGCTGCCGTCACCGGTTGGACAAATCCCCCACCAAAGACGAATCCGTGCCTCATTGCGCCTGGGCCGGTCGTTTGCGCCGCGTGTATTTCCAGGTGTTGGAACCCGACGACAAAACCGCACCCCGGGTGCCTGTTTGCCGCCAATTTGCGCCTAACCAACCATGGAACGAACTGATTCCCGCTCATCCCAGCCCGCCAGAAATGCCGCGTGACTGGTTGAAGGAGCAAATCCTGGGTTTGGTCAAAGACGCCAACTGCCGGAGCAGTGATTGGCGTGCCTTCGAGTTCCTGACCGGCCGGCCGATGGGGGCCAATGAGAACTACAGCGACTGGTTTAGCCAGCAGATGGCGTCGCAGGGCGGTGACTTGAGCGATGCGCAGATGTTTACCTTGTTCGTTTGGGCGCACAGTGAATGGCAGCGCGCCCGCGGTTCGTTCAGCCTGCCGGTCAACGGGCATGGGATACAGTTTGCACCATACCGAGAAGCCAGATGGTATCTAATACCAATCGTGTGAGTAAATGGCGTATAATGGGGTGAAAAAGGAGATGATACGATGCGACGAGGACGCCCAATAAAAGTAGAATGGCAAGAAACAGTCGAAGAATTATATCAAGTGTATCAAGCGGGGAAACACCTTGAAAAACGTCAGCGACTCCAGTTTTTGTGGTTGGTAAGGACAGGATACAATGTGCAAAAGAGTTGCCAAATAAGCGGGATAGGAGAACGGAGCGGTCAAAGATACTTGGATTGGTATCGACAAGGAGGCATTGCAGAAGTAGTGAGCCGACAACATGGGGGTCATGCCCCCCGATGCGGGTTTTTTAACAGAAGCGCAAAAAGTGGCGTTGAGTGAACACTCAGAGGCAGGTACAGTGAAAACGGTATGGGATGCCATCGAGTGGGTCAAAGATAAGTATGGCATTGAGTATAGCTACGAAGGGATGCGAGGAGTACTCAAACGATTAAGGCTAAACAAGAAAGTCCCCCGTCCGCAACATGAAAAGAGTGATGAGAACGCGCAAACTGCGTGGAAAAAAGGGGGTTTGGTGACAGATTAAAAGAAGAAGGGATTGATCGCACCAGCAAAATAGGCTGGGCAGATGAAATGCGACTTGGATTGATTAGTCAGGTGCGAAAAGTATGGGCTCCCATAGGCGTCAAGATTGTTCAAAAAATCCAAATCACCTACACCTACATTTATTTGCATTTGGCCGTAGATGGTATTAATGGCACGATTGACTGGATTTGGGCTGAAAACATGAAGCAAGAATCTGTGGTCAAAGCAGTTGAAGCATGGCAAAGGGTGGGCATTGATGCGCTTGTTTGGGATGGTGCGCCAAGTCATCGAGGCAATGCTGTCAAGGTGCTAAACCCAGTCTTGATCATTCAACCACCCTATTCTCCCGAACTCAATCCTGCGGAACGGGTTTTTGAAGCTGTACGAGCGGAAGTAGAAGGAAGGGTATATGCAACGATTACGGATAAGCGAGAAGTTGTCGAACAATTTCTCAGAGAATTATTGGCTTCGCCTGAGCGTATCCAAAAATTGGCTGGAGGGGCATGGATTCAAGAGACCTGCTCCTCTCTTGCAAATCCCGCCACTTAGCCGCATGATTGGTATAAGTAAGGCAGACACGACTTAAAATAGCAAAACAAATGACTCTGTCCGATTATTCAACTTCTTGATGTGTTACAATAGATGACTCTACTGAAAAAAGGTGGTATAATAGTTGACATAATCTTGATATTTGGTAACTGAAACATGTTTCGTAAAAATAACACCCACCTCCAGCCACCTCTTTTGAGTTCTGTTCGTATTCTGCCGAAAAAACAACGACACCGCCTGGAAAATTCCTGGGCCGGTATTTTTTATCACGAGTTTTTCCAACGAGTGGATGAATCCGTATTTGCCATCTTGTACTCGGATAAGGCCTCGCGTCCTAATATTCCGGTAAATGTACTGGTCAGTCTGGAATTTCTCAAAGCGGGTCACGGTTGGAGCGATGAAGAAATGTATGACCAGTTCCAGTTTAACTTACAAGTACGTTATGCGTTGGGGCTGCACAGTTTCGATACAGGGCAATTTGAGTTACGTACTGTCTATAACTTTCGGCGTAAATTGGCAAAA